>CANFNN010000006.1 GCA_947448095.1 Bacteriovoracaceae bacterium
CGACTCAGCGTCAGTTGAACCGTGGTGCTCGTTTAGTTGAACTTCTTAAGCAAGCTCAGTACTCGCCAATGGATGTAATTGATCAATCAGTTAGTATCTTTGCAGCGACTAAAGGTTATTTCGATTCAATCCCAGTTAGTAAAATCCGCAATATTGAAGCTGATCTATTAGCATCATTGCACTCAAGAAATGCTGATCTTATGAAGACGATGAAAGCTGAGAATCAAATCTCTGCGGAAAGTGAGTCTAAACTGGTTGAAGCGATCAAAGCTTTTGTTGGCAGCTATAAGGTTTAATTTTTAAAGGTTAAAAAACTATGGCAAATATTAAAGACCTCAAGAAAAAGATTAAAAGTACTAAAGGTACTTTTAAGATAACGAGAGCGATGAAACTTGTTTCAGCTGCAAAGCTGAACAAGGCTCAGATGCGAATCTTGGGTCTTCGTCCATATTCAACTGAGCTTGAAGGAACTGTGAGAACAGTTTCTGCTCTGGCCCAGGACTACACGAATGAATATTTCTTACCCAAGAATAATAAGCAGTCTGTAGTGTTGGTGATTTCTTCTGATAAAGGTCTTTGTGGGGGATATAACTCTACACTTGCAAAAACCATCAGAAAATTCTCTAACGAACATGAAGATGAAGATCTTAAGTTCTTATGGATCGGGAAAAAAGTAAGAGATCTAATTTCTAAGGAAGTTAACTCTGGGAAAACTTTTACCTTCGCAAAAGTGGATCCAACTTATGAAGAAGTAAGAAAGCTTGCAGAAGAAGTTGGAAGTATGTTCATGAATGGCGAAGTGGGGAAAGTGTACGTTGCGTACAATTCATTCATTTCGGCGATTGCATTTGAATCTACGATGAGACAGCTTCTTCCGATGCAGGTTTCTGAAAAGATGAAGGAAGAAATCAAAGTCAGTTATCCGTATGACTTTAAGTATGACCCAAGTGCAAAAGAAATTCTGGATACTTTGGTGCCAGAAGTTTATCTCACGACGGTTTATACCTGTATTCTTGATGCAATTGCAGCAGAACACGGTAGTCGTATGAATGCGATGGAAAATGCTTCCAAAAACAGTAAAGAAGTTATTAAAAAATTATCGCTTAAAATGAATAAATTGAGACAGGCAAGAATTACAACTGAATTAATTGAAGTTGTATCTGGTGCTGAGTCTCTGAACGGTTAAGGAGCCTTTAAATGGAAAACACAGGTGTTATTCGTCAAGTGTTGGGTCCTGTAATTGATGTCGAGTTTGCCCACGGTAAACTTCCGGCGCTTTACAATGCACTCAAAATTACGAACAAAACGTTATCTGGCGGAGAAGGAAACCTCACAGTTGAAGTAGCATCACACCTTGGTAACAACATGGTTAGATGTATTGCTATGGATGCGACTGAAGGTCTAGCTCGTGGACAAGTCGTGACGGATACTGGAGCGCAAATTCAAGCACCAGTTGGTCGTGAATGTCTTGGCCGAATTATTAACGTAATTGGTGAGCCAGTTGATGAATGTGGTCCTCTTGGAAACAAAAAGAGCTACAACATTCACAGAGCTGCTCCTAAGTTCGCTGATCAATCAACTAAGAAAGAACCATTCTTTACTGGTATTAAAGTAATCGATCTTCTTGCTCCTTATCTTAAGGGTGGGAAAATTGGTCTCTTCGGTGGAGCTGGAGTTGGTAAGACAGTTCTTATTATGGAACTTATTAACAACATCGCTACTCAGCACGGTGGTTTCTCAGTTTTCGCTGGTGTGGGAGAGCGTACTCGTGAGGGTAACGATCTTTGGCATGAGATGAAAGATTCTGGCGTTCTTGAAAAAACAGCTCTGTGCTACGGCCAAATGAATGAGCCACCTGGTGCTCGTGCACGTGTGGCTTTAACTGCACTTTCACTTGCGGAATATTTCCGTGATGAAGAAAAACAAGACGTTCTTTTCTTCGTAGATAACATTTTCCGTTTTACACAAGCGGGATCTGAGGTTTCTGCACTTCTTGGACGTATTCCATCGGCCGTGGGTTACCAGCCTACATTAACGACTGAAATGGGTGCGATGCAAGAGCGTATTACTTCTACGAAAGATGGATCAATTACATCTATTCAAGCGGTTTATGTTCCTGCAGATGATTACACCGATCCAGCTCCTGCAACAACATTTGCCCACTTGGATGCAACAACAGAATTATCACGTCAGATTGCTGAGCTTGGAATTTATCCAGCGGTTGATCCACTTACTTCATCTTCGACTATTCTTAGTCCAGACGTTGTTGGTGATGATCACTACGCAACTGCACGTCAGGTTCAATCTGTTCTTCAAAAGTATAAAGAGCTTCAAGATATCATCGCCATTCTTGGTATGGATGAATTATCAGAAGACGATAAGAAACTCGTTGGTCGCGCTCGTAAAATCCAAAAATTCTTGTCTCAGCCGTTTTTCGTTGCTGAGCAGTTTACAGGTATTCCAGGGCAATTCGTGAAAATCGAAGACACCATTAAAGGTTTCAAAGCTGTTCTTGCTGGTGAAGTAGATCACTTGCCTGAGCAAGCTTTCTACCTTGTTGGTGGATTAGAAATGGTTTTCGAAAAAGCCAAAAAGTTATCTGAAGGGAAGTAATTATGGCATCAGCCTTTAAACTCAATTTGTTCACGCCTAAAGGTGTGGTCATTAAAGATCTTGAGTGTAACGACATTGTTATTCCTACAGTCAGAGGGGAGATTAATATTCTCCCTGACCATACTCACATCTTAACAGAGTTGAGCACTGGTTTAATGACGGTTAAAACTCCTATGGGTATACGTCACTTTTCAGTGACTGCAGGTCTATGCCGAGTTTTAAAAGACACTGTAACTATCCTTTCATTCACTTCTGAGAAAGCGGAAGATATTGATATGGAAAGAGCTAAAGCTGCTAAGGCAAAAGCAACAGATCGTCTCTCAGGTAAAGAGTCTTTGAGTGATGTAGACATCATTAAGTTTCGTCGCAAGCTTGAAAGAGCTGAAATGCGGCTAAGACTCGCTAATTTGAAGTAATTGAAAGGCCCGCTGAAAAGCGGGCCTTTTTTTTATTTAAAAATCTTCCAGTCAGTATAAATCCCAGTAAGCCTAGGAGTAACGAGGCGCTGGTAGCGCTCAAAAAGGTCTCCACGGCTTTCATCTTTACTTGCATGCTTACTTAATACAGACAAAGTTTCAATGTAGGAGAGCGCTTGATGAAGTGTTTCTGCATGTTGCATCAGTGTTTCAATACCTTTTTGATCTTGCCATGATTCCATATCAAAAAGTTTTTCAAAGCTAGAAAATTTATGCTCTTTATCCACTTGAGGCTTAAGGCATTTAACTAAAAGTTTTGCTAAGTTCTTTTTAAATTGAAACTTTATTTCAAATAAACTTTTCTCATAAGAATTGTGTGTACTAAAAAGACTGCCAAGAGTTTGGGTGTACAGTAGGCCCCCGAAGTAGCGCTGGGGATTTTTCATGATGGTTTTAATGAGATCTTTCATCGCCATGAGAGCTTGAATCTGAGTAGTGCCTTCGTAAAGAAGAGGTGCAAAGCTGTCACGGTGGTAGCGTTCAGCTTCGTATTCCTTCATAAAGCCGTATCCACCAAGTCCTTGTATCGCTCGTTGAGATAAAAGTGTGAAAAGTTCGGCTCCGTAAGCCTTCACAATGGGAGTTCTTCTGCGCATAGATTTTTTAGCGCGTTTAAAAATCTTTTGCTCATCTTCAGTCAGATCATTGGTATGTCTTTCTTTCATATCTAGGCGCTGATAGATCTCATAATAAGACATCGAGTCCACAATGAGTGCCCGAAAGGCATCTCGCTCAGTTTCATAATCCCTGAGGTTGCGCTTATATAAAGGAAGCTCGGTTAGAGGGCGCCCAAACTGAGTTCTAGTTTCAGCGTATTGGCGCATATAATGCAAACAGGCTTCGATACCACCAATAGTTTGAATGCCTACTCCAAGTCTTGCTTCGTTCATTAAATGCAGCATAAGTTTAAAGCCCTCATGTTCTTTACCAATGAGTTTGGCCTTAGTGTTTTCGTAAACCACTTCACAGGTCATAGAACCATGGAGTCCGAGTTTTTCTTCAATTTTAGCAATCTTGTAATTGGATTTTTTAACACCATTTTCTTCAGTGTATTCTTCGGCCAAAAACAGAGATATTCCACTTAGGCCTTCGGGAGCACCTTTGATTCTTGCTAAAACAAAGCCCATTCCTCCGCCAGCGTTGGTGATGAAAACTTTTGAGCCATTAAGTGCATAAGAGCCATCAGTTTGGAGTGTTGCTGAAGTTCGTAGTGATCCTACGTCAGAGCCGGCACCTGGTTCGGTTAAACACATGGAGCCACTAATGTTGCCTTTGAGAATTTCTGGAATATATTTCAGCCGATCTTCAGGTGTACAAAATCGCTCAACCATATCGGCGATGGAAGTATAAAAACTAATTTGCGTAGCCGAAGCCAGGCAAGCACGGCTCAACTGAGTAAAAGTCAGCATCGTCACCACCATCGGCACACCAAGACCGCCAAACTCTTTCGGAATAGAGATACCGATAAAATCTCGCTTTTTGGCTTCTTCATAGAATTCAACCAGCGCCTGGCCAATCACCACATGGCCATCAACCACTTTGCCTGACCCCTCGGCATCGAGTCTGGCAGCACGTGGGGCAACAGAATTAGCGGTCCAGTCACCAATGTTAGTGAGCAGTTCCTCGAAAAAAGAAATAAGCTCCTCTTGGTTATTGAAACCATCCTCAGTTGGAAACTCATTATAATAAAGAGGAAGGATAGTTTTCCAGTCGATGGCATTTTTGAAAAGGTAGGACCATTCAGAAGAGTCAGTGTAAAAATTCATAAGACCTCAAATAAGAAAGAGAGCATTTATACTAGATGAATCATTTGAGCCTTGCAAATTGCCCCTATAGGTCCACTTAAGATTAAAAAAGGTAGTGAATACTCAAGCGATAAAAATCAAATTAGAGTGGTGAATAAGCAGAAAATGAGGCCCGCACGCATTGCTAACTGCAGAAATTTCATCTGTGCAGTACAATAACAGTATATGTCTCTCATGCTTAAACGGATTTTTGCTTGTTTTACTATCCTTAGTTACCTAGTTGTAGGAACGATGGTCGTCCGTTTTGCAATGCCGGAATACACTCAGGTTAGCTTTACCTCGTCTTACTTGAATCTTTTGAAAGATGCCCCAATCAAAACATTGGCCTCAGTTGAGTTAGTAGCGCCTGAATTAGTCTTCAGTAAAATCGAAATTCCTGTGCAAAAAGTCATGGCAAAACCGGCCCCGAAAATGGCTTTAAAGCCAATTCCTAAAAATCAAATAAAAATCGCCAATAATGAACTTCCGTTTCATGAGCCAGTGGTTTTAATGAAAGTTGAGATGGCACAAGATTTACCAGTTACACTTTTAGCATCATATAAAGAGTTCACGTTTGAAGAAAAAATCGTTGCTCAAGCTGAAGTACTGGCCGATGAAGTGACTACTTCCATGGCAGCGACTGAAGTCAATAAAGAGTCTGAGTTTTTCGACTATGCAGTTCAGGCCAAAAATAATGAGAAAAAAGAAGAAGCCAATGTAGAGAATGCATCAGCAATTGAAGAAACTGAAAATATTGCTGACCTTTTAGATACTAAAACAAATGATGTAGCAGATGTGGAAGTCAATGAACCAGAGTTTTTTGACTATCCAGAAACGAAGACTTCTAAACCAAGCTCTAAAGCAATCACTCTGGCCCCGGTCGTCGCCTCACCAAAAGCGTTAGCCTTGGCTTTTGACTACTCTCAAGCGCAAATCTATATTTCTCAGAAATTTGTTCCAGAGGTAGTTCAGGTGACTAGTCACAAAGCAAATCATCCGATCACAAATAGTCCAAAGAATACGCTTCCATTGAATGAAGAAGATACAGGCCAATCAACAAAAAATGCTTTCACTGCACCAAGTGCTTACCCAGTCAGTTTGTCGATCAGGGCCCTTGGAAGTAATCTTTCTAAAATGGAAGAAGTGCAAGGCTTTGAAGTTCGCTTCCAGGATGATCTTTCAGAAATGATGGAAGATTATGGGTCTGGCGAAGTGAGATTTGAAACGAAAATGAATCAACCTAAAATGACTCGAGCTGTGACTCTACTGAAAAGAGGATACGTTCCTACTTCTACAGAAATAATCCTAGAAGAAGGAAATGGAAGCGTATCTATTCCATTAATTGAAGAAGAAACACTTAATGATTTGATCCTCCCATATGAGAGAAAAGGTGCTGTTGGTGCCCTTTTGGTAGAGTTAGATGATGAAACTGATATTGCTAAATTAGATGTTCCTTTTGGGGACGTGGTGAAATTAAACGGTGATTTCAAAAAAACTGAAAATGAAGACTTTCGCTATCAATTATTTGTTGGTGTCCAGGCCGGAAATGCGATGGTTTCTTATCATCGTGGTAACGGTGAAGTAGTCTCAAAAATTCTTCATATTCATGAAAATGAATTAACTTATGATGCCAATTTTTACGAAGACGTTATTAATGAAAAAATTCGTCTTTACGAAGAAGACTTACTTGCTAAAGAAAATTCACCGTTAATTATTTCCGGTGACCAGGTAAAAATCTTTGCTACGAATTCAAAAGCTAAAAAAATAAATAACCATACGTATAAAATGAATTTTGGTTCATCGCATCTTGGTGGGCGCCGCTATCTTGAATTAAACCACCAATCTGAGCCGGTTTTTGTAGGATTAAGAGACAATCGTAATGTGACTGTTCCTTCTGAAAATTTCATGCGCTTTATACTCTCTAACGTTGAAGGATCAAAACTTGGAAACCGTTGTTTAGTTCAAATTAACCTGACTAAAAAAGCTGAAAAAATTGATGTTGCCTCAGAATCTGTTGGACAGTCCTTAATGACATCAACACAGATGCTGGACAGTGATGGGAAGTTCTATGATTCGTTAAGTAACAAAACGAGAAAAGTGATTGTTATTGGAGAAGGTCAGGGCGGTTCTGAAGTATCACCAGATGCCAAAGTTAACATAAAAATTCAGTATCAAGACGGTTCTGTTCAATTCTTAAATTCTTACTGCTCGCCAAATACTTATTTGGTTGAACAACTCTGATTTGCCAAAAATCTAGACCATTCCTTGGGCTTCGCCTCAATTAATTGCTTGAGTGAAAGCTTATAAAACTTATTTTTAGGCAGAGCTTCCTTACTCGTAACGATCGTTCCTCGCGGATAAGCAGAATCAGGCTGAGTGATGTGGTGGTTATGAAACAAGATATCATCCAGCAAATTTTTTTCTATTTTATTATCAAATTTCAGCGAACATTTTAAAAGATAGAAATCTAAATCGTCTTCCGTATTGTAGCGATCATCCCGATGAATATCTGAAAAGAGCTCTTCTTCATAGGCCAAGGCATGAACAAGAGCAAGAAATTCACTGTAGAAATTCTTTGAAGCAAAACCAAAGTGTAAAGAATCACTGTGTTTAATGACTGCTTCAAGATTCACGGAAACCTTGGTAGATGCCAGTTCACGCCGAGTTTTGAGCAGGTGTTTCGTTCCAGAATTATACGCCGTAACCGCCATGTCCCAAGATTTCATAAGCTTGAAATTTTCTTTCATCAAAATGGCAGCTGCTACCGAAATCACACCCACGTTTGAGCGGTAATCAAATTGAGGACGTAGAGATTTTTTAGGAACGTAGTAACTAGCGATTAAGGGCATGAATTGCCATGGCCCAAGGGCTCCCACCTTCGATTCGGCTTTCGGATTAAAGCTAGATTCTAAAAAAGGAATAGCTAAAAGTTCTGGTGGAAGGTCATATTCAGAAAAGTATTTATTTAAAAATTTCTTATAGGGCAATGAGCGGACAATACCGTCTTTAATAAAATTTCTTTGACCGGTTTGTGTTCGAATATTCTGGCTTAATTTTGTAAAAAACTGCTGACGGAGAATCTTGCGGACCGGAACACTGATTCCCGCATCCTTTAAAGTTCTGAAGATGCTTTTAGATTCTTCATCAAGTCTGAAAGGGTTTTTGGCGAGTTCATTAAGCTCATTTTTTATTTTGTGAATTCTTTCTTCAGAAATTTTTTGTTGGAGGACATAAAGAATATTCTTTGAAACACCTTTTTTGTGCAACGAAGAAAAATCAAGAACTTTATAAATGAGACCCAGATTATTTTTATCATGAATGACAACATGGCTCGATTCAAACTGGGTATAGATCAAAAACCAAAAATTTACCGTTGGGTAATAGTATTTACTCACGATGAATTTATTAGAAACTCTTTCGTCTTGGTCTTCCAGGTAGTGCTTAAAAGAATCAGTCGACATCCACGCCAGTTCCCTCACGTCGTCTTTGTTTTCTTTCGGGATCTTGTTCCATGATAAATCGTTACCGAAATTTGGGTCGGAAGCAGTAATAAATAAAAGGATGAAGGTTGAAAATAACAGATACTTCAAAATCATCTAGGTGCCAAAATTTGCATTGTTCTTTTGTAGCCGGCTTCTACGGCATGAGCCGAAACTTTTGAATTAAGTGAGAAAGAGTTTGCGAAAAAAAGTTTGTAATCATGATGATCAGGGAAAATATCAATTAATTTCACTTTAGGATTGATATTTAATTTGCGCTCGAGAATCGCCATAATTTCACGCCTGTGAGTGGTCCCAAACTTTTCTTTCTTCATATAGTCATTAACCGTGTCCATGATGTCGATGGCCTTAGCGCGCTCGGCACGAGAGGAGATAATCTTCTTTTGAATCATGAGATATATGGATTGAATGGCTATAGGCTGAAGACCGTAATTCACAAGTGAACCAACTTCGTCATGGAAATGATAAGGGGTGTGAGTCCATGAACTGATAATCACGTCACAGCCATTATCTTCAGCAACATGCGTGGAAAGCGTTTCTCTAATTTCCCCGTCGATATAATAATCAATCCCTTTGGTGATCGGGTTTTTGATTGGGTAGGGGCAATAAAAAGGAGGAACACTCATACTCGCGGCAGCTGCCTGAGAAACATTGGTCCCGGTATAATACACGGAAGTTGAGTCATGACTTGGGTTAGGATAATTGTATTTAGAAAAGATTACCTTGCGGGAGTGATCAAGTTGAGTCGCGACAATAAAAAGATCAGCAACGTAGTCTTCAAACGTATCTTTTTCAATAATGTTTTCAAGTAAGTAGTTTCGGACTCCCTCAGTAGAAAAAAATCCAGGAAGAGTAATAAAGGGCTTGATCACGCTTTTAAGAAAAGGAGGAAAGCCTTCCAAAGGGTGAAAGAGGTCACTCTTCGGCGCTTTGAGGTCTGGCCGCTTAATCGTAAACATGTCTTTATAATTGATTCCACGAATTTTAGAGCCCTTGATACCAAGAGTGGCCTGAATAATATCTTGAGGGGTGTAACCACTAGCAAGATAGACGCAAATCATTGCCCCGGCACTTGAGCCGACATAGGTTCCAATTTCAAGGCTGCGCTGATTGAGTGTCTGAGAAGGGGAAGAATTTTTATTACTTTTGAGGTAGAACCCCAGTTCCTCAAGCGCGTGAGTTACACCCAGATGCCAAGCCGCTGCCTTCACCACGCCACCCGAAAGCACGAGGGCAATTTTTTTATTTTTTAGTTCATTTAAATCAACTGACTTCATTGCTCAACTTTATATTAGATTTTGCACTTATTCATCGGATTATCTATCATAAAGATTAATCCAAGGGAGGATGAATGCATACCACGGATGGGGTTTGGTTATCGATTACTGACTATTCAGTTTATAAGAAAGTCTCAATTTCAACAATCAGACGTCACCTGAAGTCTAATATTCTTAAACACAAAGAAGAAGATGGTAAGTATTTTATCTATGTCGCTAATTTAGATCGGGTCAAATTAAAAGAAGAAGAAGAAATATTGAGAATAAAGCTTGAGTGTGAGCTGTTAAAATCTCAATTAAGAGAAATGAAAGAAGAAAATGCTGAGTTAAGAATGTTGGTAGATTTATACGAACAAAACACTCACGTTGAGTCAAAACTGATTGGACCACCGGAGCTTCCATTATTTATATGAAATACATTTTAATTCTCTTTCTCCTTGTTCCTCTTAAAAGTTTCGCGCAGTCTTCCATGCGACGATGCACCCTCTTGCCTATAACTGATAGTGTCGGCGGAGCGATTGGATTTAAGGTCTTTGAACAAATTGAAGAAGAATTAAAGAAAAGTAATTGGTGTACCTATGTTTCTAATGCTGGCCTTATTCACATCTTTAGTCGGTACCGTGAAAATCTTGCGCAATATTTAAAGCAAAAAGAAATTCTAAAAACAGTTGCTGAGAAACTCCAGGTGGGTTCAATCATTCGCGTTGCTCTAGTCAATGAAATCAAAGGTGTCGAAATTCAACTTGAGGTTCACGGAGAAGATGGGGAAGATATTTATTTTAGTGAAAAGACTTTAGTAAATTCGGACGAAATTGAAACGATTTCGCAAGCGGTCTCAAATTGGCTATCGACGTATTCTAAAACCATTCCTTATGATGCCAAAATAAATGGGATTCTTGGCGATCAAATCACATTAGACGTTGGCAAAGGCTACCCTATTCAGGTTGGGCAAGGTTTTATCGTGAAAAGACCCGTAACAAAGAAAAAGCATCCTTTACTTAAGAAAATTGTCGACTGGGAAACAGACGTCCTGGCCGAGGGAAAAGTTTTTAATATTTCTGATAACCAGGCCCTCGGCATGGTGAAGGTTTATCGATCAGATAAAAAGCTTGTTGCAGGAGATTGGGTCAGACTTGAGGCGATGAAACAAGACACCTTAAGTGATCAAAATCTTGAAGAAAAAAAAGAAGAAGAACCTGGAACCTTAGGTATAGTTTCAGTTGCCTTGTTTGGGTCATCTTCCAGTGTTGATTCTACTACTCCTACGGGATCAAGACGTATTGATGGAAAATTGTTTGGTTTTGATTTTAGAGGCGAAGGATGGATTACCCGTCAGTATTTTGCTGCGCTGGAAGTGGCGCGCTCTATTGGAAAGCTCTCAGAAGTTTCTGGCAATCCCGCAAAATCATCAACTAATGCCCAGTTTGGAATGTTTAAATTAACAGGTGGTTATAAATATTTACCACTTGGTTTCTTTTACGGGCCTCAAATTGATATTTATGCAGGATACGCTAATTATGTTTTTGATTTAGATTATTCGGCAGTGGATGGTTTTGGAAAAGGTAATATTTCTGGTGTTCTTGTGGGAGTTTCGGCCAATATTCCTGTGAATCGCGAGTACCGTTTTATGGTTCAAGCAGATTTTCTACCTTTCCCAAGTTTTAAAGACAGTGATTCTATCTATGGCAGTGCCTCAAGCGTATCGGCCTTAGATCTAGAGGTTGGACTTAAGTACCAATATACCCCAAGAATGACACTAGATGGCTCAATTGAAACTCTGGCAGCGAAGGCTAAATTTGATGGAACTTACAAAGAAATTTCTTACCACGATAACATCAAATTAAAATTCGGTGCTTCCTTTAATTATTAAGTCTCAGGGCCTATAATAATCCTGCATGAAATCAAATCGCATCCAGGAACTGGAAAAACTCATTCTTCATCATAAAGAACTCTATTACCGCGGTAAGGCTGAACTGAGTGATGAATCATATGACAAACTAGAAGACGAACTTAAAAAAATTGATCCAACAAACCCCATTTTGAAACTTATCGGGCACATGCAAATTGATACCAATTTGAAAGTCGCTCATCAAAAAAAGATGCTGTCTTTGGATAAGACATATGAAGAGAAAGATCTTATTAATTGGATTGGAAGTGAAGTCGTTCTTAGTGTGTATAAGATTGACGGCTCTAGTTGTTCACTAATTTATAAAGACGGGCATCTAAGTATGGCCAAAACCCGAGGGGATGGTCAGTTTGGTGAAAACATAACCAAGAAGGCGATGTTTATATCAGATATTCCCAAGTGGATTCCACTTGAGGAAGAGGTTGAGGTTCGAGGAGAGATTTTTTGTATTGAAAGCAATTTTTTTCATCTCTCTAAAGCCATGGATGAAATGGGCTTAGATAAACCATCGTCGCAAAGAAATATTGTCGCTGGTTTATTGGGCCGAAAAGAAAATATTCATCTTTCTAGTTATTTAAGCTTTAAAGCCTTTGATTATATTAGCGATGAAAAGTTTTCAAAAGAAAGTGAAAAACTTAATAAATTAAAAACCTTAGGTTTTGATTTACCGGAAATAGAAATTCATAAAGATATGGCAAGCGTGGAGAAGAGGATTCAAGACGCTAAAGAATTCATGGTGAAAGGGGACTATCTGATTGATGGTCTTGTATTCGTTTATGATGATCTTAAAATTCATAATGAATTGGGTGAAACTTCTCACCACCCAAGGTACAAGTTGGCTTTTAAGTTTGCTGGGGAAACCAAATCAACAAACATCACTGGAATTGAGTGGGGTGTGTCTAGAAACGGCATCTTAACTCCTGTGGCCCACGTAGAACCGGTTGAATTATCAGGTGCAATGATTTCAAGAGTGACTCTACATAACTTTGGGCTGGTACAGAACTATGAGTTAAAGCCTGGGGATAAAATTGAAATTATTCGCTCAGGTGAAGTTATTCCTAAGTTCTTAGGTATCGTGGAAAAGTCTGATGCCAAGTTTACTTACCCTACAATCTGTCCGAGCTGCCAAAGTAAGCTGGTGATCCAAGATATTTGGTTATTTTGTGAAAATGAAAAGTGTCCGGCGAAAATCAAAGAAGAGATTCTGAATTATATTCAAAAATCCGGGATAGACGACCTGTCTGATAAACGCTTAGAGGAAATGATTAATAAAGGTCTTGTAAGTGGCATTGCTGATCTTTACCGACTTGAGCTCGAGCATTTTATGTTGCTTGATAAAGTCAAAGAGAAGCTGGCGACCAAAATATATCTCAATATTCAAAAATCCAAAAATCAATCTTTGGCGCAATTTATCTCAGCTATTGGAGTTGAGGGTGTCTCGCTCACGAAGTGTGAAAAAATAATTTCACAAGGCTATAATACGCTCGAGAAAATTCTGTCTCTGTCGCTTGATAAAATGCTCTTAATCGAAGGGTTTGCCGAAAAATCATCGCAGACATTTCTTGAGTCTATCCATAAAAAATCAGCCTTGATTGATGAACTCTTGAAATTAGGGGTAAAGGTTAAGGCCGATGAAGTTAACCTAGGTGAAGGCCCATTAAAAAATCTTAAGTTTTGTATTACGGGTGAACTGAGTATGGGGCGAAGTGATTTTGAAAAACTGATTAAGAAAAATGGTGGAGTCATGGTAACTTCTGTCTCAAAAAACACGAATTATCTTATCACTAATGAAACAGAGAGCTCTTCGAGTAAATTTGTTAAGGCCAAGGACTTGGGCATTTTGATAATAAGTGAAGAAGAATTATTAAAAATGATCGAGGAATAAAATGGCTAAAATAAAATCGGTATTTACCTGTCAGGAATGTGGATATCAATCTGCTAAATGGCTAGGGAAGTGTCCTGATTGCAATCAGTGGAATTCGTTCAGTGAGGAAGAAACCATTAAGCCTAGTAAAGCGGCACCAAAGTCTATTCTGGGACGAGAAAGCAAGCCTAAAACCATTGGCGAGATTGAGCACGAAAATGTGGAGCGCTATCAGACCAAAATTGGAGAATTCGACCGAGTCATGGGTGGTGGAGTAACTTTGGGTTCCCTGACATTAATTGGTGGAGAACCGGGTATTGGAAAGTCTACACTTCTCATGGAAGTGTGTGGCAAGCTTTTGACGGCTTATGGAAACGAGAGAATTTTATACGTCAGTGGGGAGGAATCAGAATCACAAATTGCTCAACGCTCTAAGCGATTGGGTGTGAATAACAACAATTTTTACATTTACAATGAAACCAATTGGCAGAAAATTTTAGAGCAAGTGAAACATTTAAAACCAAAGTTTTTGGTTATCGATTCTATTCAAACCACGCATTCCAGTCATGTTGATTCTGCCGCAGGCACCTTGACTCAAATTCGTGAAGTTACCTATGAGATGATGAATTATGCTAAGTCATATGATTTAACCTGCTTTATCATTGGTCACGTAACCAAAGATGGTCAAATCGCTGGGCCCAAAATTCTTGAACACATGGTTGATACGGTTATTTATTTCGAAGGTGATCAACTGGGTCAGTACCGCATGTTAAGAGTCATGAAAAACCGATTTGGGAATACCAATGAAGTGGGAATCTTTGAAATGCAGGAGAAGGGACTTTTGGAAATCAAAAATCCATCGCAATATTTTCTCGAACAATCGCTTCCTGGATCTTTTGGGCGCTCACTCACATGTATTCTTGAGGGGAGCAGATCTTTATTTGTAGAAATTCAGGCCCTGGTTGTTGAAAATAAATTTGCTGTTGGCCGAAGAACCACGCAAGGACTTGATTCTAATCGAGTCGCACTTCTCGTGGCGGTCATTGATAAATACCTAGGTATTCCACTTTCCTATAATGATATTTACGTCAACGTGGTGGGAGGAATGAAGCTGACTACGAGAGAAAATGATTTATCAGTAATTGCTTCTTTACTGAGTTCATATTATGCGACTCCTGTTCCTAACGACACACTTTTCCTGGGAGAAGTAGGCCTTACCGGGGAGGTTCGTTCTGTGCCGATGATGGAAATGCGTTTAAAAGAAATTGCTCAGATGAATTACAAAAGAGTTATTACATCCAAGCGAGCAGCAGAGGATTTAAAAGGTAAATACAAACTTGAGCTCCTTGGCATCACCAAGGCTAGCGAACTTAAAGATCTTCTCTTTAAAAACACTTAAATCAATTAGTAATAAAGTCTTTTAATAGTTGAATCCCAAAGATCTTTCTTTTTAGAATAGTAAGCATCTGATTGGGGTTGGAATTCATTTTCTAGCTTCCAGTGTTGTGCCAAATCCTGAACTGTAATTTCCCCTCTGCCCACCATCGCTCCCATGGCTACGCCGTAAGCAGTTGTATCCACAATTTCTGGCCGAAGAATTTTTTTATTGGAAAAATTTGCCTGGAATTGCATGAGAAGATTATTAGAAGAGGCTCCGCCATCGACGCGAATATCATTGAGGTGAGAGAAATCTTTTTTAAAGCTTGAGACTGAATCATTAACCGAAAAAGCAATTCCTTCAAGACAGGCCCGTGCTATATGAGAATTTTCTGTTCCACGAGTCAGGCCAATAATGGCTGCCTTGGCTTCAGAATTCCAATAAGGAGTACCTATGCCTGTGAAGAAGGGCATGAATAAGATATGTTCCATTTGTGTGAGGTCTTTAACTTCACTCGCAAGCATTTCTACCTCTAATGAGGATTTAATACTTTTTAAATTATCTCTTAGCCACTGAACAGCTGCACCCGCAATGTAGGCCGCTCCTTCAAGAGCATAAATCTTCTGTCCTCGATGTGAGTAAGCCGCAGTGGTGAGAAGTCCCGTTTGTGAATGAATAATTTCCTGGCCAGTATTGAGAAGTAAGAATGCTCCGGTCCCGTAGGTACACTTGAGGTCACCCACGTTCACACACGCCTGACCAAATAGCGCTGCTTGTTGATCACCCAAAATAGAAAGAATAGGGATACCATCTGGAAGAAATGAGCATCCCGAGGTTAAGCCAAATTGAGTAAATGATTCTTTAATCTCGGGCAAAAACTTTTTAGAAATACCGAAAAAGTCTAAGAGGCCATCATCCCAATGAAATGTTTCTAGATCCATCAGCATCGTGCGTGAAGCATTGGAGGCTTCAGTTGCAAAGCTTTGCCCATTGGTTAATCGGTAAAGAAGAAAACTATCAACTGTAGAGAGGTGAAGATCATCTTTATAAGCGGCCGATTTGACTGCTGGTACATTATCCAGAAGCCAGCGCATTTTGGTCGCAGAAAAATAAGGATCGAGTGGTAACCCCGTTTTATGCTGAAAGCTCTTTTGGTATTCTTCGCGGTGTTGATCACAAAAACTTGCAGTTCTGCGATCTTGCCAAACAATCGCGTTGTATAAGGGCTTGCCTCGTTTGTCATAAGCGCAGGTCGTTTCTCGTTGGTTAGTTATACCAATGGCAAGAATCTCTTTGCCGCTGATTTTAGAGCGCTTAAGAATGGTTTCAATAGAAGTGCTAACTGATTTCCAAATGTCTTCGAGGTTATGTTCTACGCAAGCTGGGTGTGGAAATAATTGGGGAAAATCGATTTTTTCTTTATCAACGACTTTAAAGGTTTTGATATCTATGAGCAGAGAAGTTGAACCGGTTGTGCCCTGATCTATGGCCAATAAATAGTTCATTCAGAATCCTTGGATGATATTATTCAATTTTTGCTTGTTTAGGTAAGTTGGGGTTTCCGTCATTAATCACAAGATTTACACAGTGTTCCCAATAGGCCCCGATATTTTTATTCATGACTGAGACAAATGCATAAGAGAGTGAAGATACGACTGCTAACAGTAATACAAATTCGACCAGGGTCTGCCCTTTCTGGTTAAGCCAGGCCTTAGCTTTAAATTTTATCGAGGGCAGTCTCTTCCATAACTTCATAATTCAAAAAAATTGGGCTATACTGGGTTTCATTATGGTTAATAAACCTTTGAAAAAATATATCCCTATCCTCCTGTTTATTATGGCATTTACTGGATTTCTTTCCACTCAAATTCTGTGGGACTCCTTTCATCTTAATGCTCAACAAGGGGATCAGGATAAACAAAAGCACGCTCTCTATGAAACTTCATTCCAAGGGCTTAAATTAACTACGACTAAAAGTACGAGCATTGAACTCAGGAATCTTAAAGAACCGGTGGTGCTGCTTAATTTCTGGGCATCTTGGTGCGTTCCCTGCTTAAAGGAATTGCCTAGTTTGGTGCAATTTCAAGAAAAATTCAAAGGCCAAGTTAAGGTAATTGGCATTAATGGGGATGAGGAAAATTCGTTAGAAGTGGTGAAAAAAACAGAAGCTAAATACGGTCTGAATTTTGAATCGGTGACTGATGCTGATAGCACAGTGGCTAACCAATTTATGGTAGCGACTTATCCTGTTTCCATTATTTTTCATCGCGGAAAAGTTATTTTTGTAAGCAAAAAAATCCATAACTTTATGGAAGAGAGTTTCCTGTCAACTATCGAGTCTGCGATTAAGGCAAATTAACTGCGAAGTTCCTTCCCCAACTATAAGTTAATTGTGAAAGTGACTCTACCTTAAATAAAGAGAAGCGTGGCTTGAATCCAGGCATGAGCGTGCCCTGATTCATCATTCCAAGTGAGTGAGCAGCGTTAAGCGTAATCGAACATAAGATTTCTGCCTGATTCATTTTTAACTGTGCAGCAGAAATTGAAGCAATAAGAAGAACGTTGTCACAATGGCAAGAGCCAGGATTATAATCAGAAGCGATTGCGACCTTGACTCCACTGTCGAGCATTCTTCTGGCAGGCGCCAGGGATTTTCCTAGAAAAAATGCGGTACCTGGAAGAAGGGTGGCGATAGTTGATGAGTGGGAAAGCTTATGTATTTCTTCATCAGAAATTTTAAGTAAATGATCAGCGCTTAAGGCCTGAAATTGGACAGCTAATTCAGCACCAGAATTGCAATTAAGTTCATCCGCATGAATCTTTACGGGAATCCCAAGCTCAATCGCTAATTCAAAGAGTCTTATAACATCGTCATCTGAAAAATAGTTTTTTTCATGAAAAACGTCCACAGCATCAATGACTTTTAAGGGTGCAAGTTTTCTCAAGAGGGGAAGTACCACTTGGTCTAAATAATCCACTGAGGAAGAAAAACCTTTAGGCACGTCGTGGGCGGCAAGATAGGTATTAAAAATTTGTATTTGCGGAGAAAAATGTTTTTTTAATCGATCGATAAGAAGAGAGATTTCATATTCTTTTTCAAAACTAAGTCCATAGCCAGATTTAATTTCAATTGTTCCCACGCCGTAGGAATGGATCCGCGTAATTCTTTCACATGCGCTTTGAAAAAGAAGTTCTGCACTGGCGCTTTGAGTTTTATGCATCGTAAAAAGTATCCCACCACCTCTTTTCGCAATCTCTTCATAAGGAGTGCCATTGAGACGATCTGCGTATTCTTGTGAGCGGTCTCCGCCAAAGACTAGATGTGTGTGCGAGTCTACGATCTCAGGAATCAAAATGTGGCCAGGCAAAGAAATTTTAGGCACGGCCTGATACTTTGCTGGTAGGTCACTAGTTGAGCCGACCCAAACAATTTGATCCTCGTCAAAAACAATTGCCCCATCGGATTGAATACTCAAATCCTGAGGTAAAAGATTTCTTCCATCTTTGAGATGAGCTTTTTCAAGAGTCGCGATCTCGCTAAGATGGATATAGGCTTTCATTAAAGAGAGGGAAACTTAATTTTAGTTTCTGGTTTTTTCGCGATATCTAAGGCGATGTCATAGCCAGCATCCGCATGACGAACAATTCCCATACCTGAATCAGAATTTAGTACGCGCGATAATCGTATATCCATTTCTGGAGTACCATCACAAACGATAACCATCCCTGAGTGTTGAGAATAACCCATCCCAACTCCTCCGCCCTGGTGAAGAGAAATCCAGCTCGCACCGTTATTGATATTGATCATGGCATTTAATAAAGGCCAGTCTGAGACTGCATCAGACCCATCCTTCATGCTTTCAGTCTCGCGGTTGGGACTGGCAACAGATCCACAGTCTAAATGATCACGACCGATAACAATTGGAGCTTTCACTTTTTTCTCCCGAACCAGTTTATTGAAAAGTAGGGCAGCTTTTTCACGATCTCCATATTTTAGCCAACAGATGCGGGCCGGAAGACCTTGAAACTGAATCATTTTTTGGGCTTTTTCAAGCCAGTTAATCATCGACTTATTTTCTGGAAATAATTCCTTGAGGGCCTCGTCAGTGACACGAATATCTTCCGGGTCCCCGGAAAGTGCGACCCAGCGAAAAGGGCCTGAGCCTTCACAAAATAAAGGGCGAATATAAGCGGGAACAAAACCAGGAAAGCTGAATGCATCTTTTACGCCTGCAAGTTCGGCCCAAGCGCGAAGATTATTTCCATAATCGAAAACGTGAGAGCCTTTTTTCTTAAAGGCAATCATGATGCGAACATGTTGACCCATCGACGCATAGGAGAATTCAGTATATTTAGCGGGATCAGATTTTCTGAGGTCTAAGGCTTCATTTAGTGTCATTCCCGCAGGAACATAACCGTTCAAAGGGTCGTGAGCTGAAGTTTGATCAGTCACGAGATCTGGAACGATTCCTTGATCAAGTACATATTCAAAAAAATCAACAGCATTACCTACCACTCCAATTGATAGAGCCTCATTTTTATTCTTAGCTGCCAGAGCTAATTGAAGACCTTCAGCGAAGTCTTTCGCTAAGACATCTAGGTATTTTGACTTAAGTCTTTTTTCAATTCGTGTTACATCCACATCACAACAAAGACAAACTCCTTCGGCCATTTTAACAGCGAGAGGTTGAGCTCCCCCCATGCCACCAATGCCTGCAGTAAGTACCAGTTTGCCTTTAAGTGTGGCGTTTTCTCCGTAGTGCTTGCGGGCAGCGGCCATGAAAGTTTCATAGGTGCCTTGAATGATTCCCTGGGAACCAATATAGATCCATGAGCCGGCAGTCATCTGGCCATACATCATGAGGCCTTCATCTTTTAACTTATTGAAATGATCCCATGTTGCCCATTTAGGAACGAGATTAGAGTTGGCAATGAGAACGCGTGGGCCTTGAGGATTACTAGGAAAGACTGCAACAGGTTTCCCCGATTGAACAATCAGTGTTTCATCATTTTCTAGATTTTGAAGTGAATGAATAAGGTCTTTGAGTGCTTTAGGGTTTCTAGCGGCTTGACCGTTACCACCATAAACAATGAGTTGTTCACGGTCTTCGGCAACGTCGGGGTGAAGGTTATTCAATAAGCAGCGAAGAGCAGCTTCTTGGTGCCAACCCTTGCAAGTAAGTTTATCGCCTGTCGGTGGTAAAGGAATATTACTCATTTTAATTCTCCAGTAATCGATTCAACTTCTTTTAAAATTTCAGATGTCTTTATTAAGCGCGTAAGGTTTTCGATATCTTTATGAAAGACACGGTCTTCATCAATGGGCTCCACGTGTTTTCTGACTAAAGTATAAACTTTTTCCAGAGGAGGAGAGGTCTTGAGAGGGCGAAGAAAATCCAGACCTTGAGTGTTGCATAAAAGTTCAATTGCTAAGCAGTGCTGAACATTGGAAACAACTTCATGCAATTTTCTGCCTGAAGTTACACCCATGGAGACGTGATCTTCTTTGTCCGTAGAAGTAGGAATAGAATCAACCGAAGCCGGATGACAAAGGTACTTATTTTCAGATGCAAGAGCCGCCATTGTCACATGCGCAATCATGAGACCAGAATTGAGACCAGAGTTTTTAGTTAAAAAAGCAGGCAGATCAGAAAAATGGGGATTCATCATTTTTTCTACTCTTCTTTCAGCTATGTTGCAAATTTCTGCTAGTCCCATGGCGAGATAATCCATTGTAAGAGCAAGGGCCTCACCATGGAAATTTCCTCCAGAAACGACATCCCCAGTTTCAACAAAAACAAGCGGGTTATCCGTTACAGAATTAAGCTCTATTGCAAGAACTTCTTCTGTATGTCTGAGAGTTTGTCTGCAGGCCCCATGAACTTGCGGAATGCAGCGAAGAGAATAAGGATCCTGAACTTTTCCATCGTCTTTATGAGAATGAATAATTTCTGAGCCTTTAATAATTTTTAATAAATTCGATGAGACATCAACTTGCCCGGGTTGTGGCTTAAGCTGAGAAATTCGCATATCAAATGCACTCGCTGTTCCGCGAACGGCATCCAAAGTCAGGCATGAAATAATGTCTGCAAGTTTAACTAGTTTTTTGGCTTCTACTAAAGCTAAACAACCCAAAGCCAACATGACCGATGTTCCGTTGATTAAGGCGAGACCGTCTTTAGGCCCCAGAACGGCAGGCTTTAATCCATTTAAATGAATGGCGAAATCTGATTTTACAATTTTACCTTCAAATTCCACCTCACCTTCACCGATCAATGCCAAAGCAATATGGGAAAGTGGTGCTAAGTCGCCAGAGGCACCAACGGATCCTTTTTCTGGAATAACTGGGTGTAGGTTAAAATTAATGAATTCCAGTAAAAGTTGAATGGTTTCAGGCGTGACACCTGAAAAGCCTTGAATCAGGCAATTAGCACGAGAGAGCATCATGGCGCGAGTGACTTCGCGAGAAAACGGTTTACCAACACCAGTGCAATGGGAGCGAATGAGATTGTATTGGAGCTGGCCCAAGTCTTCGTTGGCAATCTGCTTTGAAGCCAGTGCTCCAAATCCAGTATTAATTCCGTAAACAGGCTTCCCCTTTTTTACGATATCGAGAATAACTTCTCTGGATTTGATCATTTTGACTAATGAGTCGGGGTGGATCTCAACTCTTACTTCACCTGGACGAGCATTAGAAATAAATGCCACATCCTCAATCGTAATATTGGTTCCAGTCAGTTGATATATTTTAGTCATGCAGTTTTGCCTTAGCGAATTTTATTAATTCTTTGTGCGTAATTTTTATTAGGTTCTGAGAAGATATAAGATCCAGCGACTAAATTATTAGCACCAGCTTGAATCACGTAGCCAGCATTCTCGTCAGTAATTCCTCCATCCACTTGGATTTGGAATTTAAATTGATTTTTATGACGAATGAGATCTAGCTCAATAAGTTTATCAATTGCTTCTGGCATGAACTTTTGACCACCAAAACCCGGTTCAACACTCATGACTAAAACAAGATCTATTTGAGATAAAATACTAAGAGGGATAGCACTTACAGGGGTTTTGGGTTTTATGGAAATACCAACGGAAGGATAATTAGCTTTAATTTGAGAAATGATTTTCTCATGATCGGCCACTGCTTCCCAGTGATAAGTAAAATTATGAAGACCTACGTTTTTAAAGTTTTCAATGAAAAATTCAGGGTTCATAACCATGAAGTGACCATCTAGCTTGTGATGTGAAATAGTCTTCACTTTATTGAGAACGGGCTCCCCAAAAGTCAGGTTAGGAACAAAATGAGAATCCATGATATCCAAATGAAGCCAAAGATCTTCAATTTGGTTTAATCGTTCAAGTTCAGTTTTGAGATCAAGAAAATCAACGGAAAGTAAGCTAGGTGAAATAGTTATCGACATAGTATTCCTTAGCTTTCGCTGATGATAATTTCGGTTTTGATTCCATTCAGAAGTTCTCTATCTGAGCAGGCCTTCTTTCCTTCAAGTTGAATTTCGCTCAAACGTAAGGCCCCATCCAGGCATCCAATAACAAGGGACCCCATATCGTTTTTAGCAACACCAGGGGCGACCTTCAAATGGTAGGGTTCGGCCAAAAGAACTTTGAGTCGTTTGCCATTTAAAAAACAATAAGTACCAGGCCATGGATCAAGAGCGCGTATCAGGTTTAAAATTTCTGATGCGGACTTGGTTGAAAACTTAAGTAACCCATCTTCTTTTTTTAAAGTTGGCGCAAATGAAACTTTTGATTCATCTTGAGATGAAAAGGTCACTTTGTTATCAATAATTTTTTTCACTAAATCATTTAAGGCCAATGCAGCTTGATATTTTAAGCGGGTATAAAGTTGAGCACCATTTTCAGTTGAGGCAATGGATAAGGTTTGAAAGTGGACCAAATCTCCGGCATCCATCTTCTTAACCATTTTTTGAATGGAAACACCTGTTTCAGTATCCCCATTTAAAAGGGCATATTGAATTGGTGCAGCTCCCCGATACTTGGGCAAAATTGAAGTGTGTATATTAAAACAACCAAGTTTTGCCATGTTCAACATTTCAGAACCAAGAAATTGAGCAAAAGCCAGCACCACAATAAAATCTAAGTTTTCAGATTTTAGTTGTTTTAAAAAATCAGATTGTTTATTTATGTTTTCTGTTTGGAAAAATTTTATTTTTTTAGTTTTAGCATACTCAATAACTTCAGGGGATTTGAGTTCCATGCCCCTTCCAGCAGGTCGGTCTGGCATCGAAATAACGTAGACTAGTTCGATGTGAGGATGGTTCGCCAACATGTCCAAAGCTGGAACGGCAAAATCAGGAGTCCCGCAAAAAGCAACTTTGAATTTTTTCATCGTACTTTTTCTTTTAACATTTTTTTCTTATAGAAATTCTTTTTCAAGTTGCTGAGTCGTTCAATGAAAACAACGCCATCTAAATGATCATTTTCGTGTTGTAGGCAAATTGCCAGCATATCATCTGCAACTAATTCATGAAAATTTCCGTCTAAGTCTTGAAATTTAACATGAACTGATTCATGACGTTTTACTTCTTCATATATGCCGGGAAGTGAGAGGCACCCTTCTTCATAGGTAATGGTCCCAGAAGTGGAGGTAATAACTGGATTCACAAAAACTTTAGGATTGAATCCAGAAAGGCGAAATTCTTCTGCACCGGATGCTGTTGTCACTTCTTCACGCTCAAAATCGACATCAAGCACAAAAAGGCGAATATTGTGTCCAACCTGAGGAGCGGCGAGTCCAATTCCGGGCGCGTGGTACATAGTAAAAAGCATATTTTTCACTAAATGTTTAAGATTCTGATCAAATTCTGTAACAGGAACAGAAACTTGAGAAAGAACGGGATCAGGGTAGGTGAAGATGGGGATAAGCTCACCTTTAAGCTCATATTTTTCTAATTTCATAAGGCTTTTATAACATAAGGCTCAGTGAAATTAAATTGAGAGTTTTCGATTCCTGAAATAGGTCCAAATAACAATGCTAAAAAAGGAACAGGGGACAATTCCAGTGGCCAACCAGGGAGGAATATTACCAGAATTTCCAAAAGCCACAGCTGAACTGTAAAGAACCCAAAAGACGACTGTAATTATGAGCGCTTGAACCACATTTTTACCAAAAGAACTGGAGCGGCGATTGGGGTTAAATATAGATGAAACCGGGATCAGGCCAAATACTAGACAGATGAAACTCAAAAAAACTTTGTTCAAAAGGATAATCTGATATTCGCTGACGTTAATACCCGTTTTAGAGAGTCGTGCGACAAATTGAAAAAGTTTGATGAAGGATAAGGTGGTTAAATCCGCTTCAAATTCTCCGAAATCCTCGGGTTTTTCGCTGAGACTAAGTTTTTGCTCAGGACGACGAATTTGCAGCGGAAAAGTGGGATCATCCAAAAGAGTAATTTCAGTTACATCTTTTAGTACCCATTGACCCTCGTTATTAAAGGTCGCCCCAGAGGATTTAAGAAGTTTTTCGCTTTTATGGTTTTTATTAAAATAATAAATTTCAAAGTCTTTTAACAAAGATTGTTTGCGATCAAAGAAAGTGAATGAAGCGAAATAATTATGACTTTTGTACCAGAACTTACCGCCCTCAATGGAGCTTCGAGTAAGGTAGCGGCCTTCTGAATTTCGACTCTTTTGAATCTCTTGGCGTTTAACCGAGTTCGCGATTGGTTCCAAA
>CANFNN010000007.1 GCA_947448095.1 Bacteriovoracaceae bacterium
AATACCAGGAATCACGGCAAAATAGCCTCCCCAGTAGCGGTTCACGGCGCCGTAAAAATACGTTGGCTCAAGCTGCTCGACTCGTGAGATGAGGGCCAGAATTTTGCCCTTAAATTTAATCGACGCAAAAAGACCTTTCGTCCGTGCATACTTTCCAATACTGGCGGCAGTCCAAAACATCAGGGGAACTTCTTTAAGCGTCAAGGCCTTCACAGCTTCTTCAATATCATCGCCTTTTTTGAGCCTTTGAGAATATTCACTATTCAGTGCCAAGGCCTGATCACCGTAGTGAAAAGCCTTCTCTAAAATTTTTAATTTCTCATCTTTATCCGTTGTATGAAAGTCACCCATGATGAAGTTTGAACGGATCAGGGAAAGGAGGATCTCTTGATCTGAGGGATTGGCCTTGTGAAGTTGTTCAAACTTTTGAATTGCCTGTGCCAGAGATTCTTTCTCGTCACGCTTTTGCCAAAGCTTTTGAGCGTCAGTTTTAAGTGCATCCTGAGACCAGGCAAAACTAGTTGAAAATATAAAAAGAAAAACAAATTTGAAATATTTTGACATAAAAGAGCTCTCTTTAAAATTTACCAAAATGCGCCGTTAGTCCAAGCGTATATTGCGAGTCATAGTGACTTTCGTCATTTTGAATCAAAGTCACACCGGCATTCAACGCCAGGTTTGAAGCAAAGGCCAATTGAAGTCCTGCTCCGGCATAGGGATCAAATTGAAGGGGATTTTTATGAGTTTCCGAAACTCCGGCCGTGGTCACAACAGTCTCTCCCTGAGAGGCCCTGGCACCAAGTCTGCCGTAAATGCCAAAGTAATTACCAAGCCCAATAGTGGAACGAATCCCTAGAGCTGCCCTTTGCGACTTATCTTCCACTTTTTGATTCAGGCCCGCATAGTCTTTGCGTGACTGGGCCTCAGTCACTTCGAGCTCACCACTCAAGAGAGTTGTTCCATACAGAAATCGTGCTCCATAGGTCGAGCGAGTCACGTAGCGCGAGGGTTCAGGATACCTAACCAGTGCCGTCTCTATACCGAAAAGAGGCTCAACCGTGAACTTAGTATCCGCGGCTTCCACCATTTGATAGAGAAAAAGAGAAATGATTAAAACGATGAATTGTTTGATTGAGTTCATGCATATATTCTATTACTGATGGAACGAGATTCAACCGTGGTAAAAAAAACCTCACTGCTTAAGACGATGGTGCTCAACGCCCAGGATCTTTTCCTTTTCATGGATAAACATGACCAGACTTCTCTTGAGGATTTAACTGAAACGAAATGGCAGCTCATGAGCTCCAGTCTCTTTTTTAATAAATCAAAAGACAAATGCCTGGCCCTTGCACAAACGATTCGCGATTCAGGTGCTGATATTGTCATGATGACTGAAGTTGGAGGCCATGAATCATTGGCGAACTTTGCTCGTTTTGTTTTAAACGATGAATACATCTCACTGTCTTTACCCTCCAATTCAGACCGGGGAATAGACTTAGGATACTTGATTAAAAAGACTCTCCCCTATGAACTAGCACTTCATACCCACGTGGATTTTGCTCTGCCTGCTCCGGCCAAGCGCTTTTCTCGCGATGTTTTAAGGCTCGATTTGATTCGCGATGAGAAAATCGAGATGATCTTTCTTTTGGTTCATATAAAATCCAAACTAGACCTTAAGCGCGCTGACTTTGAGGGCAGAACCAGACGCGTACACGAAGTCAAAGGCCTGTTACAGATCTATGAAAAACTTCTGGTCCACCAAGTGCCTATTTTAGTCGGAGGCGATTTTAACGGCCACGCCGGAGAAAAAGACACAGAAGAAGAGTTTAAAGCGATCTATCAAGATACCGATCTCAAAGATATTGCCTTTCTCGCCAATATTCCCGAAGAAGAGCGCTTCAGTTACATCTATTTTACGCGTGGTGGAAACCGCTTCGTGCAACAAATTGACTACCTTTTTATCTCCGAGAGATTCGCTCACCTTATTGAGCCGAGTGAATGCTACTTCCCCCGCTATAAGAATCCATCCGGCACACCTATGCCCATTCCTACCAGAATGGAGCAAAAAAACACCCTTCCCTCTGATCATTACCCCTTTTTGGCTTCCCTAAGACTGTAAAAACGATAGAACATTCTGGGGCCACTAGATTTTTTATATAGTTGTGCTAATTTTAAGGGATCATTTCTAACTGAGAGGAAGCATGGCCTACGATACAAAAAAAGACCCTAAAGACAAAATCCGCATCGATATCTCTGATAGCTTCGGTGTTGAAAGAGCACTCAAAAAGTTTAAACGTCTTTGTGATGCTTACGGAATTGTAAAAGAATACCGTGCTCGTGAAGCTTATGAAAAACCATCAGTGAAAAATAAACTAAAACTTGAAGCTGCAGACAAGCGCAGAAAGAAAACAGACTCTAAGTCTCGTACTTCTAAAAAATTCTAAGTATCAATTTTTTAATGCCTAAAGCCATTCCGAGACCAGTATTACTACTGGTCTCTTTTATTTTACTCTTTGCTCTCTATTATCCGTCCTTGAACGGTGGCCCGATCTGGGATGATTATCACAACATATTCAACGATAGCATCATAACTGGAGATTTTTCTTATTGGACGATTTTCAGAGATTTCGCGTGGCCCATAAGTGTCTCAGTCGAGAAGGTTCTTTATGGTCTCTGGAAAGCTGAGTACATTTATTATCATCTCTTAAATCTTCTTCTGCATTTTTTGAATTCGTATTTAGTGCTTAAAACGTTAGAAAAGCTCAATCTCCCCTATGCTCGCCTGACATTTGTGTTGTTTCTGCTTCACCCATCGAATGTCATTTCTGTCGGATGGATGGTGCAATTGAAAACTCTCCTGTGTTTTACTTTTGCCATTAGCTCACTTTTATTTTTAATTAAGGCGATAGAGAATAAACGCTTTTATCCCCTCGCTTGGATATCATTTTTAATCTCTCTTTTGGCCAAGTCTTCTTCCTTACCTCTTTCCTTAATTCTAGTGATTTATGCTTATAAAAAGAAAGGCAGATCTCACTTAATGTGGACCCTGCCCTTTGTGCTATTTTCTTTTTATTCGGGCTATAAGGTTCTTAAAAGCGAAATTACCACTTCGGCCAGCAAGCAAATAGAAAGTAAAAGTTTTGTGGCAGTAGAAAATAGAAATCCGCAATATATCCTTCCACAAGATCCCTCTCAGAAGAATGATCTGAAAAAAAAATCAGACCAAGGATTCAAAGAACGAGCCGGCCTGTTTTTTAAAACATCTCATTATTATTTCTGGCAAGTCCTTCTTCCCCTGGATAGCTCGCCCGTAAAAGGCCAGGTCCTTAAAGAAACTGGTCCAAAAGAATTCCTGCATATTGTCTTTTTGGCGCTCCTCCTCTTTTTAAACTGGGGCACTCTATCGGCCCTGGCCCTTTTGGCAGGGTACGTGATGCTATCGCCTTTTCTGAGTATTTTTACAGCCCCATATATGACTTTGACCTGGGTAAGTGAGCAGCACATGTATTTGGCACTGCCCTTTATGCTTTGTTTTTGGATGGGAATTTTCGCCAAATGGAAATTTAGATTCGCACAAATATTTCCCATTTTGTTCGTTTCATTTTTTTCCTTTCAAACTTTTAAGGCCGCCACTTACTACCAAAGCGACATCCTCTTTTACTCAAAATCCTTGCAAGCTGATCCGACCAATATACCTATCGCTTATAATCTTGCGGTCGCTTATTTAAGAAGAAATGAAACGAATCAAGCTCTGGCCGTGACGGGGCAAATGATTGAAATGGGGAATACAAATTTAGAGGTAAAAGAAAGTAAATATTTCGCTTATATAAGTGAGCTTCATGGAAAGATTGTCAAACACAGCCTACAAAAACCTTAGGTATTCAAGAGCATAAGAAAATTCCGAAGCACCACGTTTTTTAGCTTCCTCAAAATCTTTGTCTTGAATTCTCTGCCTCAAGCGTAAGAGAGATTCCGGAATAAAAACTGCAGAGCTGGCAAATACCGGCGGATCCTTAGTAATGTCCACGAATGCGATGGTTAACGTCAGATCCTTCAGGCCTTCTATTTTCTTAAGTTCAAGCGGAATGTTGTCTCGGACCCAAAGCATGAGCGCGACCAAGTGTAAATCCGATTGGTAGGTACTCCACTCTTCAGGAGTTCCACCTTTCTCAATCTCATTAGGAAGTTTAACAAAGGCTTTAGCATCTTCGAGATATTTAAAATTGCCAAGGATAAGAACTGACTTATCAAGTAAAACAGTTCCCCACTTCTCCTGATTAATCAGAGGCAAGGTAATACAGAGATTTTTTTCTAGATCAGTGCTGCACTTGGGATTATTCGCTACCGCAACAATGCTTTCAGCCGTTGGCATGTCGCCCGCTTCTAATCTCAGGATCGGCCGATTATCTACTTTGATGACTGGTGCTCTCTTCTCGGCTTGAACAACTTTGGCTTCTTGTTTGTTTATGTACTGGTAAAGTGCAGCCGCTGCAATGATAAGAAAACCAATCCCCCCAACCAGAACGTTAGAAGCGGCACTCTTTTTCTTAACGGGGACTACCTTTTTAACAGTTTTTCTTTTAGTGACGGTCTCGGATCGCTTTTGTACTAGCCCGGCCGTACTCGTGCTATGTAAATCCTTAAGGGAGATCATCTTCGTGCTCTCGTCCCTCACAGAACCAGAATCACTTCTAGTATAAGACTCCGAATCGCCTCCCAATTCATGGGCTTCTTCATCTGAGAGAAGCGACATCAGAACATTGTCACCTAGACGAACAGGAAAGAAGGAACTGAACTCAGCAGAATTACCTGGAACCAGGCGGTGCTCATCAATATAGCTACCGTTAGTAGATCCCTGATCCGCAACAAAATACTTATCGTCTTTTTCGGTTATGATGCAGTGTTTGCGACTGATGCCCTTGTGATTAATAACAATGTCACAAGCTTCGTGGGAGCCAACAACCATTTTAGGTTTATCCAAGGGATAAATCCGCGGCTCTTCGTTATCAACTAAAATCTCTATTCGCATAGATTAAGCTTATTTTATTCCAATATTTTAAGCTAATGATATTTAGTTGCTTAGGTTAATATCAAAGCTTTGACGAGTACCTAAGCCAATCGATCAATCATTCATCCTAAATGGGATTATAGAGATGAGGTTTTTTTAGAGGGATAAAAATATTTTTTCCGTCACTTTCGTGAAGGTACTGTACCTGATCTCGATTGATTTCGATTAAAAACTCCTTAATATCTCCTAAGTCCGTTTTCAGATCCTTGATCCTCACAATCTGCTCACGGTAGTTATGAACATTTATCACAGCTTCCTTATCGCCACTGATATTAGCAAAACGAATTTTTTGTGACCCTATTCCATCTAATACCAAAAAAGCATTTTCACTTACGTTAGCTGGTAAGGTTATTCGTAAAACAAGGACACCGCCTTTAACATTACCTTCATGGAAATTTTGCCACTGAGAATTATGAACCAACTGCTTAACATCTAAAAGAGGACTTGATGTTAATAAACGAGGCCTCATTCCTTTAACAGTATCAAAAATGAAGTTGATTTCATTTTTAAGACCCAAATGAGTCAAATAGGTGGCGTGAATTTTTAAGAATCGCTCTGTACTCTTTAAATCAAACAAAAAAGATTCGCCTGAGGCCAAACTTGCAATTTCAACCGGCTCCCCTTGAATCGTTAAATGAATTTTTTGAAGAGGATATTTTCTGCGATTAAGCAGCTCTAGCTTACCAGGGCCTAAAACCTTAAAATCAAAATCAGATAAAATAGTGCTCAAATGATTCAGCTCTTCTTTAGGCTTATTATCAATGTCCCAAAAACCTCTCATATCATCTGGCATTTCGTTATTAAATGGATCGTTGTAACCAACAGGCACGGGCTGTGCCCAGTTGTCATGAGATTGAAAAAAAGCGGCTCCCAAGGCGCCGTGGTCCAAAAGATTCTGCCAGTTCTCATATAATCGGTGAATTCTTAAAAATGTAGGAGTGTATTCAAAAAAAGCTACGAAACCACCAAACTCACTGGCATAAAATGGAATATTTAAACTTTTGACGTGATCTAGCCCCTGTCTCCAATACACATCGCCTGAATCCAGCATGTTTATAGCAAGAATATCTAAAGGGTATTTTACATAAATATTATAAGTCGAATAAGAAATGGGATAACGATAATAAGGCTCTTTGCTAATGTTCTCCAGAGCCTTCGAAATGTTAGCAATACTTTTCCCATTATCGTTATTAAGTTCTAACTCGTTTCCTAAGTGATCAAAAAAAATGTAGGGGTTGCCAGCAGTATCGGCGACATGCTCTTCATATTCATGAATTAATTTTTTGATATTTGAGGTTTTACTCATATCAATATTCGCCCAAGTCGTTTCATCAGGCTGGGAGATCACTAACAATTGATTGAGCCTTGCCTCATCCAAAAGATCCTGGGTAGGACTATGATAGACTCGAATACAATTTGCTCCCGCCTGTTTGATCTGCTTTAGCCCATTGGCAACACTTAAATTTACTTTTGAGTTACTAAAAGAGGGAATAATACATTTAATTAAAAAGGGTTCTCCATTTACATACATCTGACCTTGTCGAATTTCTTTAACTGCGTTACTGAATTCTCTTTTTTGTCGGCAGCTGTATCCATTCACTTCAACTTCAGATGTCACAACTTCTGTTCCCCAGCCCATATTGCCAAGGTATTCAACAGAAGTTAATTTTTCGCTAAGGTCCCCTTTGTAAACCACCTTGCCATTCACAAGAAGCTTTAAGCTGCGCTTATAATTCTCAATTTTTCCATCAGTCTGATTAGTTATTTTTAATAAATACTTTCCATCTTGCGCGGAGGAAAGCCTTAAAAAGAGATTTGAATGAAACGGTGGAGCAACTTCAAAAAAGATATAATCCGAAAAGAAATATTTTGGTTCCCCACAGTTATGAAAAACCAAAAAGTCGTTCGCAAGTAAAACAAACAGAATCGACAGAGGTGCTAGCACAATGGCGTAAAACTTTCTTACTCTTAATTTTTTTTTATCAGTATGATCAGAAATACTTTGAGGAACAATCGAGGAATCAACCACGTTGCTTCTTTTTACTGTCCCCCACTTCTTATTATTAAAAACGAGATCAAAAAAGCCTAACGTCCCACTAAAGATATCAACCACAAGAACGATAGGATAAAAAACCAGGTGTGAAAAGAACACTCCAAGAGATGGGTGCTTGAAAAGGCTTCTCCCACAAACGAGAACCATGATGGGAGATAAAACCATGACGAGGTTTATCCAGAACATCTGATTATGATAGGGAAAATGAATAATGTGATAATAAATCTCATGCTGATGAAACTTATAAAAAACTACTGAGCCCAAACTAATATACGGAAAAAGAACAAGTACTCCAACGGCAGACTCATAGAGAAGATCTTTAAGTGAGCTAAATCTTAAAAGACTAAAACTAATAGACAGAAATAAAGTGAGACAAACACACAAGAATTGAACATTGCCAGTGTACTGAAAGAAAAAATACCCACCAGCTATATTTGTCACAACAAGTATCAGAATCGGAAGAAAATAATATCCTCCATGAAGCAGCAATTGAGTCTTTTCTTTTAGATTAATATCTAGGCTTAAAATCTTCTTAAAATGCTTAAAAAAAGTTTGATTGTGTCCGTTACTCCAGCGCCTTCTTCTTGAAATGTAGCTCGAGAGATCAGGAGCCACTTCTTCATAAGACCCAAAATAAGGATTATAGCCTATTTTCGTTCCTTCTATAATGAGTTGATAGGACAAAAAAGTGTCCTCAGTAATAGAGTTTGGAAATATTTTGCATTTAAGTGCTGAGGCCTTAAAAACACAAGTCGTGCCCGTAAAAAAAGTCGTGAGTTTTAGTTTCCTATATAGAGTATTAAAAACTTCATTTCCAATATGATTTTGAAGTGAATCCCAAACTTGAAAAAAAGATGAAATTGCCAAAGGACGTCTCACCGATTGAACTACATCATGACCTTCACTATCAGTTAAACTGATTGAAGATGAAAGCCATAGATTATCTGCACGGTGATCAGCGTCTAGAAAGGCAATATAGTCTTCGCATAGGGTTGGAAGGATTTTATTTATTTTTTCTTTTTTACCCTGCTCTCCCGTTAGACATACTTGGATTTTTCTATTTTCAAGAGGAGCGAGACTTTTCAAAAAGCTATCGAGGAAAGAATATGAGGTGTCGCTAGTATCTTTAATCAACAAATAGACATTAATCTGGCCCAAGTAATCTTGAGATAAAAGTGTTTTTAAAGAATCGATTAATGCTTCACCTTCATTATAGGCCGGCATCACAACGGCGACACTCCCTCGGTCGTGAGCATCAAAACTTGGCATTAATTTCTTTGATGTCGCTAAGAACAAAAGACAACTTAAAACATAACCAACGGTGTAAAACAAAAGGATTAAGAGTATAAAAAAATACAAGGCCAGAAAAATTTTCAGTTCCATTAGTTACCTATTTCTACCCATATCAATAACGACTTAAACAATCTTCCTACGATTCTGGAGAATTTGAATGAGTGCAATATCGGTCTAATAACAACATAGTACCCTTCCCGTTTTTCCAAGAAAAGGATTACTCCCAAATAATCTCTCATTTGACGGGTGTGATTTTTGAGCTCGGATTCTTTTAAAAAAGTGAGAGGTTAAGATGTTCTTAACGTCTTGAAATAGCTCAAATCGAGACTTCGCCTCAAGGCGAACGCAAGAGTCGACATAAAAAATCAACTATTACCCGAATTTATTGGCATAAGAATGCTTAGTTTTCTGAATATTCATCATAAAATTGAGATCTTGCCACATTTGAATACCCAATGCCCGAGTACCGCTTATAATTAATCTATAAAAGGTGATTATGAAAACTATCAAAATTCTTAGAAATTCAGCAGGTATTGGTCTCGTAGAAGTCATGATGGCGATAGCCATTACAGGTGGTCTGACTTTAACCATTGCGAAGCTCATGGAAAACGCGGGCCAAAGTGCAAAACAAATTGAAGCCAAGTCTGAAAATACAAGTCTTAAAGGAATAATCCAAGACGTACTCAATAATACCACTGCCTGTAGTAATACTTTTGGGACTGTCATGAGTTCGGCAAACGTCACAGCTTTGTCAGCAAGTACCTCTGCCACAGTAACCGTTCCGAATATTAAAGATAAATTAAATGTGATTAAATATTCAACGGCATCTACGAATATTTCTCCTCTTACCATTACCTCGATGGAGTTAACTAACTACAATGCCTTGGCTTACACAGGGGATATGGTAGTCAATTCAACTTTTAGAAAATCATCTTCAATGGTCATGATGGTTAAGCCCATCAGAATTCCCATTAACTTCAGTTTCACTGCAGGCTCACTCACAGCTTGTTCGACTATGGCAGTAGGTGGTGAATGGCTGCTCGGAGGAAATGCTGGGACTGTTGATGGATCTGATTACGTAGGAACATCCGATACTTCCCCCCTTAATTTTAAAGTCAATGCACAGAAGTCGGGACGAATAGATACTACCGGGCAAGCGTTCTTCGGCTATCTAGCAGGAGGAAATTTTAACAAATACTCAACCTCAGGGACAGGATTTGGTTATGAGGCATTAAAAGGTAGTCCTTATTGGAATTTAGCCACTGGAAATTCAGCTTTTGGGACCGGTACACTGAAAAGTATCGTTAATGGAGCTTATAATACAGCTATTGGTTGGAACGCTTTAGTAAACATTTATACCTCCTCCTATAACACGGCTGTCGGAGCCGCTTCCCAAGCGTATTTGACTTCCGGTTCAAGTAACACATCACTTGGTTATGCTGCTTTGAAAAATTCTGTAATTGGAAGCAACAACACTGGTGTTGGGGAAAGTGCCTTATTTAACAACGGTGGAAACTCGAACACTGGTATAGGGAATTGGGCCTTAATGAATAACTCAAGCGGAAGTTACAACACTTCTTTGGGTGATAGCGCAGGATATAGTCTTGTCACCGGGTCTAACAACCTTTTTCTGGGTTATAACGCTGGACTAAACGCAGGAGTCATTGAATCAAAACTTTATATTGAAACCACTGGCAACACGACTCCACTTATTGGAGGAGATTTCAGTTCCGCAGGTCGCTATGTCACAGTGGATGGAACTGTGAAAATAAATGGGACTGGAAGTATCGCCATGAAAATGACGAATGGACACGCCATTAGAACGCATACAGCAGCCAGTACAGATAAAGTTTACTTCGATACAAGAACCTTGTTCAGAGATGGGGCCAGCGGAGGAAATGGATTTGTGGGTATTGCCGGAGGTTTAGGAATCGGTAGTGGCACATGGTGGAATGCTTCCGTAGTTCCTGCACAAGGGAACGTACAAATTGAAGGACAGGTAGGGATCGGAACTCAAACCCCTCTATCTAAACTAGTTGTTAATGGGCCTGGCTCAACCAATTACAGTGGTGCTGCGACTCAACTTGGAACATTTTATACTGATGTCATGACTGATGGAATGATAGGGGTCAACTCTACCGTGAATCCAGGAACGGCGACAAGTTGGACCTACGCAGGAAGGTTTGTCTCCAATTCTGCTTCTACTATTGGTGGTAAGAGTGTTGGTGTAAGAGGACAATCTTATGCGAATTCTGTCGGCTCTAGCGGAAGAACCTATGGTGTTTGGGGTATGGCAGGAAATGCAACGGCCGGATGGAACTATGGTGTTTATGGTGAGGTCATTGGATCAAATGCTGGGGCCGGGATTTTTGGAACTGCCACGGCCTATGAAGATGGGTTGCAAACAACAAGTTACCGATCAGGAATGCTCGCTGCATTTTTCCATGGTGATACTGTTACCGTGGGAACTATCTATGCCACATCTCCAGGCGTATCGGCCTATTCTGATAGACGATTGAAGAAAAATATTAAGCCTTTGCAAAATAGTTTAGAGAAAATTTTAAAAATTGAAGGTGTGAACTACGACTGGAAACAAGACACAGACATGGAGTTTGAAAAAGGGCGACAAATTGGTTTGATTGCCCAAAATGTAGAAGAACAATTTCCCTTGGCCGTTAAAACTTCAGTCACCACTGGCGGAGAATTTAAATCTGTAAGCTACACGGTTCTCATTGCACCACTCATTGAATCAGTTAAAGAGCTTTATAAAAAAATTGTCGCCCTCTTTGATACTGTTTCAAAACAAAGCCAGGAAATCGCCGTACTTAAAGCTGAAAATGAGAAGTTAAATCTGGCCTTAATTGGATACGAAGCGAGACTCAATAAGCTAGAAAATGAAAAGGCTAAACCAGTAGTCAAAAAAGTGAAATAATTAAAAAATAAAAAGGGCCCCAATCCTTGGGGCCCCACCTTTTTCAAATTCAATTTATAAGTCATAGAATTGCCCTTACTTGCCTAATCGTACTTGATTGCCCACCCAACATATAATGACCGGATTTATTGGCATACACTACTTCGCTTAATGAACAACTAACATGAAATTGAGATCTTACCTGATTTGCGTGCCCTGAATCCGAGTCATTTTATAATTGATCTATAATAGACAATTATGAAAACTATTAAAATTCTTAGGAATTCTGCAGGTATTGGTCTCGTTGAAGTCATGATGGCCATAGCTATTACAGGTGGTCTGACCTTAACCATTGCAAAGCTTATGGAAAACGCAGGCCAAAGTGCAAAACAAATCGAAGCCAAGTCTGAGAATATAAGTCTTAAAGGTATAATCCAAGACGTTCTCAATAATCCCACTGCCTGTAGTAATACTTTTGGGACTGTCATGAGTTCCTCAAACGTCACAGCTTTGTCAGCAAGTACCTCTGCCACAGTGTCTGTTCCAAACATCAAAGATAAATTAAATGTGATTAAATATTCATCAGCATCAACGAATATTTCTCCCCTTAGTATTACTTCGATGGAGATCACGAATTACAATGCTCTCGCCTACACAGGAGATCTGGTAGTCAATTCAACTTTTAGAAAATCATCTTCAATGGTCATGATGGTTAAGCCCATCAGAATTCCCATTAACTTCAGTTTCACTGCAGGCTCACTCACGGCTTGTTCGACTATGGCAGTAGGTGGTGAATGGTTGCTCGGAGGAAATGCTGGGACAGTTGATGGAACTGATTATATTGGTACATCTGATGCCACAGCTTTCAATATTAAAGTTAATGCACAGAAGGCAGGACGGATTGAGCATGTCTGGGGACAAACTTTTTTTGGTTATCAAGCAGGTATGAGCCAGATTTCAAACGATGATGGAACTGCCTTCGGATATCAGGCGTCTAAGTACAATACTTCAGGGACAAATAATTCATCTTTCGGATGGGTAGCACTGAGACAAAATACGACGGGGTCTGAAAACTCAGCATTCGGAAACAGATCACTAGAGGCAAATACGATTGGTGGTAATAACGCCGCATTTGGTGGCAGCACTCTTACCTACAATACCACTGGTACTGGCAACTCTGCTTTTGGCTGGGGTAGTTTGTACACGAACGTATCAACAAATTACAACACAGCGATTGGTTTTAGCGCCCTTTTCTCAACGTCTACTTCAGGCTCCAATAATACAGCAATTGGCGCGTACACTCTGAATCAAAATACTTCGGGTAGAGGTAATTTTGCGGGTGGTACCTATTCCTTATCAAGTAATAATATAGGAAGCTGGAACACTGCTACGGGACTAAACTCCTTGCAGTATAATACAACTGGGGAATACAACTCAGCTGTGGGTGCCGAAGCGCTTAGAAACAATAATGGAAGTTTCAACACGGCTTCGGGTTTTGGAGCAATGGCCTATAATACTTCAGGAAGCCTTAACACTGCCATCGGTAAAGGAGCCTTAAGTTACTCAACCTCCGGCAGCTCTAACACTGCTTTGGGTCTTCAAGCATTATATGCAACATCAGGAAGCTACAATACAGCACTAGGTCAGGACTCCTTAGATTCAATTACTGGGAACAACAATTCGGCTTTAGGTTATAATGCTGGAGGGGCCACAATCACCGGTTCTAATAATCTATACTTAGGTGCAAATTCTGGAACAGGGGCATCAACCAGCTCGAGTAAACTTTATATCGAAACATCGGGCGCAACCAACCCTCTCATTGGTGGGGATTTTAGCTCCTCAGGAAGATATGTAACTGTAAGCTCAAAAATGGGTATTGGCTTAACTATTGGTGATGTACCTCTCTCAAGACTTGTCGTTAATGGTCCCAGTTCACCAAATTATGCTGGAGCAGCTAACCAACTCGGAACGTTTTATTCCGATACTCCGGCCGATGGTATGTATGGTGTTTATACTCACGTGAACCCAGGTACGTGGACAAGTTGGACCCAGGCCGGATTCTTTGACTCCTCTACTAGTGCTGGCGTTATTGGGGGTAAGAGTGTTGGTGTGAAAGGAAGATCTTACGCAAACGCGGTCGGTTCGAGCGGAAGAACATTTGGTGTTTGGGGTATGGCAGGAAATGCGACACCAGGCTGGAACTATGGTGTTTATGGTGAGGTCCTTGGATCAAATGCTGGGGCCGGGATTTTTGGAACAGCGACACAGTATGAAGATGGTTTAGATACAACAGCTTACCGATCAGGAAAGTTAGCAGCGTTTTTCCATGGTGACACTTTTACTGCAGGACAGATTTATTCTACCTACGCCACAGTTCTAACCTCGGATAGAAGATTAAAGAAAAATATTAAGCCACTGGAAAATAGTTTAGAGAAAATTTTAAAACTTGAGGGTGTAAACTTCGATTGGAAACAAAACACCAAAATGACATTTGAAAAAAGACAACAAATTGGTCTCATTGCCCAAAATGTAGAAGAACAATTTCCTTTAGCTGTTACAACGACAACCAACTCGGCCGGTGAATTGAAATTCGTAAGCTACTCTGCTCTGATTGCCCCACTCATTGAATCGGTTAAATCTCTTTACGCTAAGATCCTTGCCCTCATCACTTCAGATGAAAAACAGAATCTCGAAATTAAAGAACTGAAACTAGAGAATGAGAAACTTAAAATGGAAATGAAAAAGCAGCAGGAAAGTTTCGATCTCAGGATGAAAAAGTTAGAAGCTCAGTCAGCTAAGAAATAGTAAAAAATAAAAAGGGCCCCAATCCTTGGGGCCCCACCATCCTGGTTAATCTCTTCCTAAATTATCTATGTAACTGAAGTCTCGCTTTTCTCAGATTCAAATTATAAATCATCGAATTGACTTTGCTTTCTTTGGCCTTACTTGGCGCCTGAGCTGCGTAGTTCAATGAAACAACTGCTTGTTGTTCCTGAACCATCGCCATTTTCATCATCACAGCAGCTTGCTGAGGGACAAAAATATTTTGCATGTTCACATATTGAGTCACGTCAGCAATCAAGGCAAATCCGTTTTGTCCTGCTTGTGATCCAGTAAAGATCCCTGCTGCACCAACAACCTTGTCGATAGTAAACACAGGAAATAAATTGATCGCACCAACAGCACTTCCTATACTGTCGAATGTTTTAATTGGCACGGCCACACCAAGAGCGACTGCATTTGCACCAATCGTTAAATACAATTGGGCTCCGGCACCAAGAGGAATGGTAATGGTCGGATTGTTAGCAATCAAAGGAATTGCATTACCGTTTGGTAAAGCGGCCTGAGCTGCGTGAATGTCGGCAAGTGAAGAAACGTTAACTGAAATCTTGATCTGATTTTTTCCGCCGAGAACTGGAAGAAGTTCAACCGAGCCAATGGGAGTTTGGCCACGAGGATGAAGAATGGGAAGAGTGACTGCTGGGAAAGACATTGCTCCTAAATCTAAATCGGCCTGAAGAGAGAGCATGACGTCTTGGCCAATCGTACTTGATTGAACCTGAATGCCTGTGACAACTTGAGGAGTTCCTTTGCCGCAAGAAGCGACAACGAGAGAGAGCATCACTAATGTGACGAGTTTCAAAAAAGATGTACGCATGAATTTTACCCAAGGAGACGAAGTCTCTCTTAGACGACCCCAACCCTACTCTTCAACAAACGTCCAACTTGAAAATTACGTGCAACCGCAGGATTAAAATCTTAATGTGGTGCAGCATATTAGCACGATCCGAATAATTTGCAAGATAATTGTTGAGTAGACAAATCAGGTGACCCTCGGGCATCCTCCTAAGTCTATGAAAGAGCTGAATTTTTATTTCGATTTTTTATCTCCCTTTAGTTACTTCGCGTGGCTGGAGTTATCGCAAAATCCTGAGTTAAAAATCCATTTCAAACCGGTCGCCCTCGGACCACTTCTCAATCACTGGGGCATCAAGGGGCCGGGAGAAGTTCAGCCTAAGCGCGAATTCTTACTCAAGCAGTGCTTACGATATGCCGCTAAAAATAAAATTGAATTCACCACTCCTAAGACTCATCCCTTCAATTCTCTCTATGCTTTAAGGCTTTGCCTGAAATCCACCGCGGGTGAGCTGCAAAGTGAAGTCATCAAGGCCCTGTGGCTTGCCGGATGGCAGGCACGAATTGACATGGGTGAGCCTGATGAACTGCTAAGAGTTCTGAGAGAAGCCGGTCTTCCCTCTGAAGAGCTTTATGAGAAAAGTTTTTCTAAAGAGGCCAAGGTGGAGCTGAAGGCCAATATTCAAGAAGCGATTTCTTTGGGTGTATTTGGTGTGCCAAGTATGGTGGTGGGCCAGGAACTTTTCTGGGGTAATGATGCTTTAGAAAACATGTATGCCTATTTAAACGGCAAAGACCTCCTAGATGAGCAGAAACTGCGAGATCTTCTCGATTCGACTCCCAGAGCTGCTGCCCAATCCCTTTAAGTTTAAAAACCCTACAGACGTTATCAGGAATCTCGTGTGGTCTTTTAACAAGACGCTGATTTTTAAGCTTTATCAATTACTTCCGATAAGTGGGCATGTCTAAACTCACAAAAATTGAACTCCTAGCGGAGCATCTGATTAATACCATTTCTGAAACCAATGGGATCACTCTTGCGGATACGCTGGAACTCTCCGTAATGGGTGAAACAGAACACCCCCATGTGAAAAAATCATTGATGGAATTTAGACGCCTGCTTTATGGATTTCAAACCGATGAAGTGGATATCAAAACTCTCCTCGCTCATCCCGTGGCCTCTGCCCTATTTATCTTCTTTAAAAAATTTCCTAAGCCCTATATTGAAGAGCATATTCACTTAACCGGTTCATTGTCGGCAGAATTTATTCATCCGCATTTGATGAAAGTCCTGAATGGTCCAAACCGCGAAGTCTACGTGAACATCATTGATAAGGTTTACGGCGAAGGAACAACCGATCAAATTGAAACTGTAGAAGATGTAGATAATCTAGTGCGCCTTAAAGATGATGAGTTTTTTGACCGCTATCTAAAAATTCTTTTGTTACCAAAACTAATTCTGGTTGACCGTGAAACTCATAGTCTTGCGGCCTATCATATGGCGCACGAGCTCTATCATAAATTTAATGTCGGAAAAATTCGCCTTAAATTCACTCTCTCGCGCGCGAACCAAACGGCCGATGAACAAATCCCGGGACTAGAAAAATTAACTGAAGAAGACGTTGTCCTTGGTCTGTATGACGGATTCATGCAGTTTAAATCCGAAGTCCCTTCGTTTGAATTTGTGCTCTCTCCTTGTTTTCGAAAAGAGGCAAACTTCTTTGACCCACAATTCCCCACCAAGAAAGAACATTTTCTTCACCAGGTGGATGCCATTTTAGAGATGCTAGAAAAGTATCCATTTCTTGTGCCATACCTATGTGAAGTCGACACAGTGGGAAGTGAAAAAGATCTTTACCGCAAAGGTCACTTTGCAGAAATGCAGCAAGGTTTTAGAAAGCTCCATTTCAAAGGTTTTGCCATTCGCTCCCATCACGGGGAAACTTGGCACACGCTTAAAAAAGGTGTTCAAGCGGTAGATAACTCGCTCAATATTTGGCACATCGATACACTTGAGCATGGACTCTCTCTAGGAATTAATCCGAATTTTTATTTTCATTCTCTTTATCACCGATTGGTTCAACAAAATGAGCATGGTGAAATCGTTGTGACGGGTTCGTCCGAATACAAAGAACTGATGGATATGGACTGGCGTGAACACGAATCCATTCGCGAGAAACTCTTCAAGGGACAAAAACTTGATGAGGAAGAAAAACGAATTTTTGTGAAAGTCAAATTTCACACCGCCAGAGAAGTGGAACATTATCAGCACGATGTGTTGAATAGAATGATTAATAAACAAGTCTCTTTAATTGCTCTGCCCTCATCCAATAACAAGCTCACGACCAGTTTTGAAGATTACAAAGACCATCCCTTTTCTTGGTGGGAGAAAAAAGGCCTAAAACTTGGGATTGGGACTGATAACTACGTGACCCTAAATACAAACTACATTCAAGAGCTCTTGATTCTGTTATTTACGGATGCTGAAAACTTAAAAATCACCAAACTTCTTATGGTTGCGACCGGTGAAACACGCAGACCCTTTCTGTCTCAGCTTCTATGGAAAATGCGCAAATAACTCCCACTGTTCACGTTTTGTCTAAGCCAATCTAAGACCCATGACCCATCACGCCCTTGACCCAGACGAGTTTAAGAGTTATTAAACTATAGAGACAATAAATGTTTCTCAGTGGTAAGGAAAACGTGATTTATGAATACAATTAGACTCACGCAAGATTCAGGTCAGAGCGAAGGAATTGTTCACAACATCTTAAACTATTATTTAAGTAACCCTGGAAAATTGATCAGACCAAAACTAATTGCCAAACTAGGCCATCTCTTAGGTCTTGAGGAAAAAGACTATTCTTACATCAGTAAGGCCAGTGAGCTGATACACAATGCCTCTCTCATTCATGACGACGTGGTTGATGAAGCCCTCATCCGCAGAGACAGACCAACACTCAACTCTATTATGACTAACTCTCGAGCAGTTTTAGCGGGCGACTATTTATTGGCCAATGCTATTGCAGAGCTAGTTTCAGTAAAACAATATGACCAATTAAAAACTCTTTCACAAACTCTGGAAGAAATTGTTGAAGGTGAGTTTTTACAAGATTCGTTAAGAAATAAAGACGTCATTAGTTTTGATGATCTGGTGAATGTGTCACACAAAAAAACGGGAGCGCTCATTTCTTGGGGATGCCATTCTGTTGCACTAACAGCGAACTGTGACGAATCTCTGTGTTTGATGTGTCTGGATCTTGGTAAAAAAATTGGACTTGCCTTTCAAATGATGGACGACAATCTTGATTATTCTGCTGATTCAGGCAAAGAATACGCCAAGGATCTAAAAGAAGGTCTTATCAATTTCACGACTCTCAATCTTCTGAATTTAAATCCGGAGCTTCTTTACTCTATTTACCAGTTAAGAGGTGTGGCAAATTTTTCAGCACCTTGGAGCAATGATCAAATGAACGAGGCCATGGCCGAAACAAAACGAAGAGCAGATCTTCTTTTTACAGAAATATTTAAACTACTGGGCGAAATTGCAGACAAGGCAAACGTCCCCCAGTCCTCTGAGCATTATAGCGATTTAAAATCGTTTCTTGAAAAGCTCCAAGGAAGAATAAGATGAATTTAAAATCAGAAAACAAAAGAGAAAGCATGAGCCCAAAGAACCTTCCCGAAGTCGATTATTTAGCCGAACTTGTCGGAGAATTTATTGAGTACTGGGGATTCAAAAAGATTCACGGCAAGATTTGGTTAAATTTATATATTAGCGACGCTCCCCTTGATGCTTCGGCGCTCATGGCAAAGCTGGATGTGTCTAAAGCACTGATAAGTATTTCAATCAAAGATCTCCTGGACTATTCAGTCATCATTGAGACTGGATTAAGTCTCAATGGCACGAGAACTTATGTAGCGAACCCCGATCTTCAGAGCGTGATCACTCGTGTTCTTCGTCAAAGAGAAAAGATCATGATGGGTAAAATCCAGGCGGCTTTTACTCAGCTTAAAAAGATCCCTAAGGAAGAAATCACAGGCAACAAAATTGAAATGACTCGGATACGCGATTTAGATCGATTTATCAGAACTGGTGAAAAAGGTCTCGATACATTAATGGCAATACTTTAAAGGAATATATATGAACGATTTTAACATTCAAGCAGCATCAATGATGAGTGGAGTTAGTGTTCACCAAATTAGGGCATGGGAAAAAAGATACCATGCTGTTTGTCCTAGACGTCTAGGAAATAACTTTAGGTCCTACACTCAAGACAACATCGTAAGATTAAAGCTCCTAGGTAACCTGACTCGTCAGGGAATAGCTATTAGTAAAATTGCTTTTCTGGAGACGGAAGAACTAAAACAGCAGTTTGAGTCTTTAGAACACAATGAGGCACCAAGAATTGAAGCCGAGGTGTTTGTTGAGACGAATGAGAAATTAGATTTGCTACTCAATTTTTTAACAGCCAAAAGATTCGACATTGTCAGACATGAGATCCTCAAACTTCACAGCCTTTCAAGTGTCACAGGTATTCTTATACCTATGATGAGGTTTCTCATGAACGACCCGGCCTTTTCTCAGGGCCAGGAGTCCAAAAGCTTATTGAGCCTACTCATTGAGGAAACGAACAGAATTTCAACTCACGTTCAACACCGAAGCGAATTGAATCATATTTCAAAGAAAGTATCTTAGTTTATAAGGCAAGAAAGGGATAATGGTATCCTTTTCTTGCTACTTTTTCAGAACCACTTCTTCTTTCATCACTTTTTTGGCAAACATAAAAACAATAAACGCCACAACCACAAAATCAATTAAGGCACCCACAACTTTTCCATACATAATGCCGTTGTAACTGAGAAGTGCGATGTTCTCGACTCCTGCAGCTCTTAAGGCCGGTTGAAAAATGAGTGGAGTGAGTAAATCATTGACTAAACTTGAGATGAGTAAATTTAGTTTGCCACCTATGATCACAGCGATAGCCAGGCCCACCACTCCGTAGTTTTTTAAAAAACCGATAAACTCTTTCATCATTTTAAATTCTCCGTGAAAATTGTGTAACTTCACTTTGAATCATGCTCTATTGAATGTAAATATTTGGCGATGACTATGGTCATTGATTGGGAGCGACAGAGAATAGCGTTATACCAATTAAGATTCTAAGTTTTTGTAGAAAAAAGTAGACTCAAAAATTCTTCCGATTGCTCAGAAGGCTGCTCACCCAGATTTTTGATCCCCTCGTTATGCTGAATCGTTTTTTTAATCACTTCTGAGAGGTTCTTGATTTGAGTTTTTGGTAAAAGTTCATAGGCACCAAGGCCCACCATTTTTGTTCCGTGGGAATCGTCAGCATTTCCAGAAAAGAAAATATAAGGAGTGTAATCTTTATTCGCCCGAACTTTTTTGAGCATGGTAATCCCGTCCATTTTTGGCATCATGTAATCGCATACCACAATGTCAAAAACGTTACTGCTTAATATCCCAAGCGCCTCTTCACCACTTGCAGCAGCTGAGACTTCGAAGCCATCCCTCTTAAGCATCATACTCATGACTTCTAAAATATCAGGCTCATCATCAATCAATAAAACGTGGGGTTTGTTATTCATAAAAAAATATTAACATGATCTCGGTCAATAATGCACCTTGACGAGAAATCAGCCTCTTATGATTCTCTTAAGGTTAAAAGTGCCACTAAAAGTTAGCAATTACAGGGTTCTATCTTAACACCTATTAAGAAGAACTAAAGCTGCCTGAGGAGCGGTGAGTTTCTGAGATAAGACGTCGGATTCAATTTTTTGAAATTCTTCCGCACTTACTTGCGATAACAATTTCTCTTTTAAGCCCTCATGAATCAGCTGCCACATCCAATCGAGACCCTGTTTTTTTCTCTTGGATTGAATCAATAATTGCTGATCCCGAAAATAATTTTCAATCACGCTTTCAATTTCTGGAAGTCCCATTTTGGTTAAAGCAGAGCACGACATAACAGGAGGAATCCAGCCTTCATGACGAAGGATATGAAGCGCCTTTTCATAGTCATGCTTGGCCTTATGAATGATTTGGTGATTCTCGCCATCATCTTTGGTCACAACAACCATATCTACCAATTCAAGAATACCGCGCTTGATTCCTTGTAAGTCATCCCCTGCTCCCGGCTGGAGAAGCATCACGAAGAGATCCACCATTTGCGCAACAGTGGTTTCGGATTGTCCAACTCCCACAGTTTCAACCAAAACATAGTCAAAACCAAAAGCCTCACACAAAAGGAGAGACTCTCGAGTGCGCTTGGCCACTCCCCCAAGAGTTGTGCCTGAAGGACTGGGACGAATGTAGGCCAGGGGATCAATAGCTAATTCGTTCATTCTGGTCTTATCGCCCAGAATGCTTCCCCCACTAACTTGGGAAGTAGGATCAACTGCCAATACGGCGAGAGTTTTACTTTGAGAAGTTAAGAGTTTTCCAAATGATTCAATGAAAGTACTTTTTCCCACTCCAGGAGTCCCTGAGATCCCAATTCTTTTACTCGAGCCTGTTTGTGGCAAAAGATTTTGCAAAAGCTCCTGGGCCAGCTTTTGATGATCAGGATGATGACTCTCAACCAGGGTGATCGCCCGAGAAAGAATCGTTCGGTCCTTATTTTTAAATCCCTCAAGGTAATCCTTGAGAGCGAGAATTTTTCTCATTTGGCTCCCAACGAAGAAATGAGTTTGATTAATAGATCTTTTGCCGCATCTGCAATCACTGTTCCTGGTCCAAAGATTCCGGCCACACCCATCTGAAAAAGTTTGTCATAGTCTTGTGGTGGTATGACCCCACCGATACTGACCAGAATATCTTCGCGGTTTAATTTTTTAAGCTCGGCCTTAAGCTCAGGCACGAGAGTTAAATGTCCGGCCGCCAAAGAAGACACACCAATAATGTGCACATCATTTTCAGCTGCTTGCTTAGCCGTTTCTTCAGGGGTTTGAAAAAGTGGACCCACGTCCACATCAAAGCCTAAATCTGCAAACGCCGTCGAGATGACTTTTTGTCCTCGGTCATGACCATCTTGACCCATCTTCGCTATCAAGATTCGAGGACGTCGGCCTTCAAGTTTTTGGAATTTTTCCATGAGAGTATTGAGTTCTTTCACGTCAACTTTTCCTTGTTGAATTTCTTTTATATAAACACCCTGAATCGTATGAATCTCTGCTTGATGGCGGCCAAAAACCTTTTCCATGGCAAGACTCATCTCTCCCACGGTCGCTTTGGCCCGGGCAGCATCAATTGCCAGTGCCAGAAGATTGCCTTCACCTGTTTCACAGGCACGGGTCATCGCGTTTAATTTTTCGGTGACTTGGGCATTATCTCGCTCAGATTTTAATTTATGAATGCGATTAATTTGAGCTTCTCTCACAACCGAGTTTTCCACCTGTAAAATATTTGGGACTTCATCTTTTTTACGCTTAAAAAGATTTACGCCCACGATTGGCTGGACTCCAGAATCAATCCGGCCTTGAGTCCGGGCAGCAGCTTCTTCAATGCGCATTTTAGGAATGCCTTTGGCAATTGCTGTACTCATCCCACCAAATGATTCGATTTCCTCAATATGCTTCCAAGCTTTTTCAGCAAGTTCTTGAGTTAGAGATTCAACAAAAAAACTTCCGCCCCAAGGATCAACCACTTCACAAGTATCAGTTTCCTGCTGAATAAATAGCTGGGTATTTCGTGCAATACGCGCTGAGAATTCACTTGGAAGGGCCAGGGCCTCATCTAAAGAATTAGTATGTAAGCTTTGGGTGTGGCCATGAGTTGCTGCCAAGGCCTCAATACACGTTCTATTCACGTTATTAAAAACATCCTGGGCGGTTAAGCTCCAGCCTGAGGTCTGCGAATGAGTCCGAAGCGCCAGAGACTTTTGAGACTTGGGATGAAATTCAGCGACAATTTTTGACCAAAGTAATCGCCCCGCTCGCATCTTAGCGACTTCCATAAAGTAATTCATGCCAATCGCCCAAAAAAATGAAAGTCTGGGAGCAAAATTATCAATATCCAGTCCGGCCTTAATACCTGTTCGCAAATACTCAAGTCCATCGGCCAAGGTATAAGCGAGTTCCAGATCGGCCGTCGCTCCGGCTTCCTGCATATGGTAGCCAGAAATAGAAATGGAATTAAATTTCGGCATATGCTGAGAGGTATAACTGAAGATGTCTGCAATGATTCTCATCGAAGGCTTAGGGGGATAAATATAAGTATTTCTCACCATGAATTCTTTCAGAACATCATTTTGAATCGTTCCAGTGAGTTTTTCAGGAGTTACACCCTGCTCTTCACCGGCAATAATAAAAAGTGCCAAGATAGGAATCACAGCACCATTCATCGTCATGGATACTGACATTTGATCGAGCGGAATATCCTGAAAAAGAATTCGCATATCTAAAATGGAATCAATCGCGACTCCGGCCATTCCCACATCACCTTTTACACGAGGATGATCTGAGTCATACCCACGGTGAGTGGCAAGATCAAAAGCAATCGATAAACCTTTCTGACCCTTAGTTAAATTATCCCGGTAGAAGCGATTGGAATCCTCAGCGGTAGAGAATCCTGCGTACTGTCTGATGGTCCATGGTCTCACCGTATACATTGAAGCATATGGCCCACGGACGAAGGGCTTAGAGCCAGGAAGCGTGTGTGTGAGTTTATGGAACTGTATATCTTTAGCACTATAAGTTGTTTTGAGATCAATTCCTTCAGGAAAGGTCATGACTACCTTAGGCTTTGGAGTTTTATTATCGACTAAGCTCCAGGGAATTTTTGTAAAATCAGTTTTCATTTCATCCCTACCATTTTTGTTACCAGTTGTGAAAGAACTGCATACACATCCTGACCGGCATGAATGGCTTCGAAACCTGGCAAATCCACTTTCCCGGCCACGTACTTGGCCAAGCAATGATCATTTTCATGCTGCTTACCTAACGTTAAATAATCTTCGTCCTTGGCACATAAAACTAAAATCGTATTGTGAGGTTTAAGATTCGCCTGAGCAGTTTCAAAAACTTCAAGTCCAATCAATTCAAAATAGTTTTTTACAAAGTTCATGCGATTACTAAGAGCACTGATATCACCTTGAATGACCATTGCAACCTTAGGCTTTTGTGCAAGAGTCTCAACTTGAAGTCTAATCTCTTCAAAAATTCTTGCCACTCGAAACGCCTTGGCCTTTTTAAGGGAGATTCCTAAAAGCTCTTTGCCATCGGGATAATCATTGATCCCTGCCAGTACATCTTTTCTGGTTTTCACCCGAGTCTGCCGAATTTCCTGAACCTTGAGAATTTCAGTGTTTAAATAATCTTTTCTTTGAATAGGATCTAAGGCC
>CANFNN010000008.1 GCA_947448095.1 Bacteriovoracaceae bacterium
CTAACCCTGGTCTAAGTGAGCAACTAAAAACCATGGAACTTAGAAATCTCGCAATGACGAAAGAGACTTTCGCGACTCTGCTTGATGCTCACAAATTTGCAGAATGGAAAGCCCAAGGAAAAGTAAGACTATCGCAAAAAGCTATGCTTTCTGCTGTCTTCATTTTTCTCTACCGCGATTATCCGGCCCTTCAAATGCCCTTTAAAATCCTCAACTCTCTGACAGAAGTTGACGAAAAATTTACCACCTGGCGTTTTCGTCACTCGATCATGGTGCAGAGAATTCTGGGAACCAAAATTGGAACCGGTGGCTCTTCTGGACATGAATACCTAAAATCAACCACAGAAAGAAACAGAGCTTTCCTGGATCTCTTTAATCTAGCGACTTTTCTTATTCCTAAAGTCATGTGCCCAGAGTTACCCATTTATATTAAAGACCAACTGGATATCGTATATGACTCTTTCCAATCCTAAGCAGTACTACACTCGTTTTTTAAAAGGCCACGAGGGAAAACTGCACTTTGCTGCTCACTCGCACCACTTTTGGCCGGACGTCACACGAGACGCTCAGATTGCCTACTGGGACGACTCCGCGATTCATTCAGATGACAAGTGGGGCAAGATATTTTCTGACACAATTCCCAGAACCCAAAAACATATCGCTAAGATTTTGCATCTCAAGCATCACGAGCAGATTGTTCTGGCACCTAATACGCATGAACTCTCCACTCGCCTTTTGTCGCTTTTTCTTGGAAAAAAAGACTTAAAGATTTTGACCACCACCAATGAATTTCATTCTTGGCGCCGGCAGTTTCTTCGCCTGTCAGAAATTCCTGAAATTAAGATTCATCAAGTAGATTCAACTCAGTTTCCTTTTGATCACAAAAGTTTTCTAAGTGAGATGAAAACTGAACTTGCTAAAAATTATGACGTGGTTTTTATGAGTCAGGTCTTTTTTGATTCAGGCAGTGCTTTAACCGATGAAGAAGTACAGGCGCTCGTCGATATGACTCCTGCTTCCACACTTTTTGTTCTGGACGGGTATCATGGCTTTGGTGCCATCCCCTGCAATTTATCCAAACTAGAAGGTCGAATTTTCTATCTCGGCGGCGGATACAAATACGCTCAAGGTGGTGAAGGCGTGGGCTTCATGGTTGTACCTTATGGAAACTGGCGCCCGGCCTATACGGGTTGGTACGCTGACCATGCTCACCTCTCAAAACCCGCAGGAACTCAGGTCGGTTATTCCGATGACGGTATGGCCTTCATGGGGGCCACCCAAGATCCAAGTGGCTTTTACCGCTTTAATGCTGTTTGGGACTTATTTGAATCCAAGGAAATCAAGGTTTCGGCCATCCATGACTACGTCCAAAAACTTCAGAAAATCTTTCTCAAAGACCTCCCGAAGGCCTTTCTTGAGGCCTGGTCTTTAAAGGCGCTCTTTGATCAGAACCTCACTTGGCATGGCCATTTTCTGACTTTTGAGGCGCCGACGGTCGAAGTAGCCGAAAAGTGTCACCAAACCCTGGCCGATCATCATATTCTGATCGATCGCCGAGGCAGCCGCCTGCGTTTTGGCTTTGGCCTGTACCAGGACCAAGAGGATGTAGCTGAGCTTTTAGCTCGCCTCAACAAATTGGCATAAAAATTCAATAATAATCGCTATTAAAGGCTAAAGTTTTTGTCTTTTATGCCGATAGGACTCTCTAAGAGGGTTCTATTTATGGGCATAAAACTTAGTTCAGTAGTGATGGTCTTAATGGTCTTTTTTATCGCCAAGATATCTTTTGAAACAGCGACTGCTGAAACAAACCCTCATGATAAAGTGAAAATTAACGAAAGATCCCCTGCTTCTATTGATCAAAGTTATCACGATCACTTGAACAACAAATAATTCCTAGTCTTTTTTACAATCCCCATTAATTTCCCCTTCACGCAGTAGTAATTTCCCTCAAAATTCAGAGGATTTTACATGAAAATAACTATCGTTCTATTCGCCCTTATGACTTCTCTATCAAGCTTTGCCGGCGACATGTATCTGAGTTGCGGCTTTGGTGAAGAAGAGCATTGGGAAAACTTCACGGATAGTGTTCTGGACGATAATAACAAGGGCATGGTTACTCTGAAAAACAATACGAAGACATACGTCGTTACTTTCGACGGAATGTTCTACCGTTATATCAAATCAAATTCCAATCGTGGTGGTTTTGAAGAAAGAATAGTTATGCCTACTGACATGTCTTCAAGAAAAGTGTCTGCCATCGTTGACGATATTTGGTGTCACATTAACGACTAAGGCTTTCTTTGGCCCACGCTTTATACTTCTCACCCCGATCTACATAGTTCTTAAACTGATCAAATGAAGGGAAGGCCGGCGAGAACACAAGATTCCCTTTTAAGTTTTCTTTTTTAGCGATCTCAAACACTGTTTTTAAATCCCCGGCCTCTGTCACCTGAAAATCTTTGCCTAATTCATCGGCCAGACGTTTGGTGACATCCCCAATGGTAAAAATGCGAGCAATCTTATTTTTAAACGGCAGAAGATCCGGCAGCACTTTATCATTCTCGCTTCGGAGCTTGCCCCCTAGGATGAGAAACAATGGTCCTGTAGAGTCATTAAAGGCTTTAATAGCAGTGGTGGTAGCAAGGGTGTTGGTACTCTTGGCATCGTTATAGACGGCCAGCCCCTCGAAAGTCAGAACGTACTCCAAACGGTGAGCGACACCTGGGAACTCGTTAATAAATTCCTGAAAGATCTGATCCAGGTTTTCAATTTTCAGCAGCTCTAAGACTTTATAAGCGCCGTAGAAGTTAGCTTCATTGTGCTCGCCCACAACTTTGGCGTTTTTAAAGCTAAATTTATTTTTGAAGGACTGAGGGAGATTCCCTTTTTGAAAAAAATCTTTATGAGCAGGGTGATTTTTAATGTCACCGAGATAAGGATTCTCTAAACCAATAATGAGATGATCATCTTTTGTCATGTTGTTGAGCATGCGGAACTTCGCTTTCGCATAATCATGAACATCATCATAGCGCTCAGAGTGATTCGGAAAGATATTTAAAATTAATCCAATCGTTGGATGAAACTCATGAATTGTTTCGAGTTGAAAGCTCGAAACTTCAATAATAGCGTAATCGACTTTTTCCCCACTGATGGCAAGGTCACAATAAGGGATACCAATATTGCCGCCGAGAAAAACTTTTTTTCCCGCCTTCTTTAAGGCCTCAGCAATCATAGTTGAAGTGGTAGTCTTCCCATTGGTGCCCGTAATGGCTATCACAGGAATGTCTTTGGTCTGCCGATAGGCATATTCAATCTCTGAAAGAATCGGCACACCTTTTTCAACGGCTGCCCTTAAGGCCGGATGCGTGACTGGGATTCCGGGTGAAATAACGATTTCATCCATTTTATGAAAATGACCGGTAAAGTCCTCTTCTGAGTAGCAAGAGCAGCAGTCTAGGACCAAGTCCAGTTTCTCAGCACTAAACCAAGAGTCCACTGGGCCTTTATTCACGGCATAGAGGTCTTGTTTGAGCTTCTTGGCAAGCATGACGGCCGATTTACCCGACTTACCCATTCCAAATATAGCGACTTTATTTATCTTGTTCATAAGCTGTGTTATATCCTTATCCCATGGACTTTAAGAAACGCTTCCAGGAAATTGCTGATTTTCTACAACCATATCAAAGAATATGGCAAAACGAAATCATGCTTCTTTATCCGACTCCCCTAGATGACTTTCCTAAAGAGTGGGTGGAAGAACTTGCGCAGTTTAAACAGAAAGAAGATGTCATTCGCCTGGAAAAAAAAGAGGTCTTCTCTTTTATTAAATCCCCTTCACTGATTGCCTTCTACCAGAGGCTTGAAGAGCTAGCGAGTGTTTCAAAAATTCCAGACCTGACTCCTTTCCCGGATGATAAGTCACTTTTCCTCCACATGATTCCGAAAAAACAACATGAGATTAAGCGCCTTGCTCCTTTTGTGAACGACTTTTATCAAACCCATCATCTTGCAAAAATCGTTGATATCGGTGGCGGCATTGGTCACTTGGCCCAGTCACTGGCCAATCACTACGACCTCACAACGACTAGTGTTGATATGGATCCAGTGATGCAAGAAACGGGACGGCAAAGACAAGTACACAATAAGGTTGAATATATTCAAGTCAAAGTGGATGCCGACAATTCACAGTTCCAATCTTTATTGTCTTCAGACTGCATGACTCTTGGTCTTCATACTTGTGGCCCACTCGCTATTCATCAAATTAAGGCCAGTTGCGAGAAAAAAATAAAAGGCCTCATCAGCTTTGGCTGCTGCTATGAAAAACTCCAGCATGATCCTAATAGTCAGAACATTTCAACGTTTGCAAAAAATCTGAAAGATCCTATTACCTTCAATTATTTTGCTCTTACCTTGGCGACACGTGCTCACCGCAAGATGCACGAAAAAGATTACGAATTAAAATTGAAAGTGAAATTTTTTCGGTATGCCATTCATATTCTTCTGCATGATGAATATGGCATGAAGGAACTCATCAGTTTGGGGAATTCGAGTCCTAAACTCTATGATGAATCATTTGGAAATTATGTGATGGAGCAGTTTCGGCGCATAAACCTTCCCCTTCATCACACTAAGGATGAACTGGATGCCTACTTCACGAATCCTGAGCGCCAGGAGCTTATTTGGAAGATGCTCACGGCCGGACTGATCCGAAATGCCTTTGGTCGATTGATGGAGCTTTATATTCTTTTGGATCGGGCAATTTACTTAGAAGAGCATGGCTATAAGGTTGAACTACGAGAATTTTTTGATGAGCCCGTTTCCCCAAGAAACTTGGGAATAGTTGCTCATCAGTCTTAGTTCAAGTGAAAAACTTCTCTCATCTCTTTATTCAATAGTTCCATCTTGTGATCAATTTCAGGATGATTCTTATCATTAGGATCTAGTAGATAATTTTCAGGGCCCATCGGTTTTACCATCAATTTGGTTTGCCAGATATTATCGTGGGCCATGTTGATGTCCTGACGATACTGATACTTATCGAGAGTTTCTTTTTTAATATAATCTTGAATTGAGTTGAAGTAGTGATCGTTATAAATCTTTTGTCCGTTTTCAAGACGAGTATACCCACGAACTACGTAATCGATATAAACCACATCACATTCAAAAGCTTCAAACATATAGTTTAATGCTCTCAAAGGAATAATTTCTCCACAAGTCGCTACATCTAAATCAAGACGAAAAGTACAAATGCCTTCCGGATCAGATGCATCAGGATAGGTATGAGTTGTGATATGCGATTTATCTAAATGCATTTTCACCGCGGCTTGCCCTTGGGCACCCATTTCCCAATTTCCCCCGCCTTTAATGTCAGACATCAAAGTCATTGTCGAAGCACCAACCGGCTCATAGTCCTGTACTGTTTCAGAAAGAATATTGGCTTCAATAATTTTGCACACATTTCGAGCAATCTCAGAAATATTGGCCGCGCAGTATTTAGTATGAATGTAATTGATATAATCTTGTTTTTGCTTCTCGTTCATAGCGATACAAAAATCATAAAAATTGAAAGAGAGAATTTTCGTAAGATTGTTAAAGCCCGAAAGCTTGATAGTTTCCTGCACGTTTTTCATAGCAAAAACCTTTCCACAAGTGGGTAAGCAAAATTGATGTTTGTTTATAAGAAAAGGAAGGGGTTCTGACAATAAAAAAAGGGCCCAAAGCGTTAAATCTTTGGGCCCGCTGAAAGGCTTGAAATTAGATTAATCCAAGAGATTTAACGGCATCTCTTTCACCACGAAGCTCGTCTAGGCTCAGTTTAAACTTCTCTAGACCAAATTCGTTGTGTTTGATTCCCTCAACCACTTTCACTTTGCCACCCTCAACTCGGCATGGGTAAGAGAAAATAAGGCCTTTATCTACGCCGTATTCGCCATTAGAGGCAAGACACATAGAAAAGGTTTCATTGGCCGGAGTTTCAGTCACGAGATTGTAAATACCGTGAATAGCAGCATTCGCAGCTGAAGCCGCAGAAGATAGACCACGCGCCTTAATAATCGCCGCTCCACGCTGCTGAACTGTTTTAATAAAGTCACCCTTTAACCATTCATGATCAGTGATCACGTCAGTTACTGGTTTACCGTTAATTGTAGCATTATAAAAATCTGGATACTGAGTCGCAGAGTGATTTCCCCAGATCGTGAGGTTTTTCACCGCAGTTACGTCAGTACCTGCTTTAATTGCCAATTGAGCTTTTGCTCTGTTTTCATCCAAAGACGTCATCGCAAAAAAGCGATCAGCTGGGATGCCTTTAGCATTATTCATGGCAATGAGTGCGTTTGTGTTACAAGGATTTCCTACAACAAATACGCGAACGTCAGAGGCAGCACTCTTCTCAACCGCTTGTGCTTGCGCCGTGAAAATTCCGCCGTTGATTTTAAGAAGATCAGCTCTTTCCATTCCGTCTTTACGAGGAACTGAACCAACACAAACAACCCAGTTAGCATCTTTAAAAGCAGTATTTAAATCAGAAGTGAGAACAATATTTTTCAGAAGTGGGAAAGCACAATCTTCAAGCTCCATCGCTACACCTTTTAGTGCAGGAAGGGCTGCTTCAAGCTCTAAGAGTTGCAATTCGACTTCAGTTTCAGGACCAAGCATTTGACCCGAAGCAATTCTAAAAAGAATGGCATATCCAATTTGTCCGGCAGCACCGGTAACTGCAACTTTTACTCTTTTTCTGGCCACAAAAACCTCCACAAGGATGTGTTAAAATATGCTCTGATTATAAGTGAAACTCAGGTTTTGATCACCTTTTATTCATCCCGCCTAGACAAAATCTTTGCGTGAAGCATAGTATTAAGACTAAAAAAGTTTAACATCCAGGAGCACCTGTGAGCGAATCGCAGAATAATTCAAATCCCCCAAGTGGCGGTGGACAATCTGGTGGCAGCGGAGGCGCAAATCGTCGTCGTCGCTACCGTGGCAATCGCTCTGGTGGCGGTGGCGGTGGGCATTCCCAGCCTCAGGGTCCATCCAGTGGCGGACAGGGTCAAGGCAACGTACGCAGCAACCCAGAAGCCAGAAACAACCCTAATCAGCAATCAAGCGCTAGAAACCGCAGACCTCATGCCCGAGTATTGACCTCAAACCAGGTTCTCGTAAAATACGACAATCTCTTAGAGCAACACATGATCACTCGGAGAAAATACTACGAGTATTTCAACCGCGCCGATGAAAGACAGCTGTACCGATTAGAAAAGAATTTTTTCGACAGTATTGAGCATTTAAGACGTTTTGAGGCCGGTCTAGAGACGTGGCAAAGAGATGCACTTGAAAGCCGCAAAACTGAGCGCTACAGGATTGATTCAACCTATTCAGAGAACCGCGGCCTAGATCCTAGAGCGGTCCAGCCAGTGGAAGTTACCCCTGAGGAGATTGAAGACCCGCATTTCAAGGATACTCAGAAGGAAGCCTTCGCTGAATACCGAAATGACCGGGAAGAATCAGTAGGATCATTTGAAGATTATTTAAAATTAAAAGGCCTCAACTGAGGCCTTTTTTTTAAGCAAAAATGGTAGAAAAGAAATTAAAGACCGTCTGTTCCAGTCGCGCCGTACTGAGGAACCAAAGAAGCAACGACCTGAACATCTTTGTCTTTCTTAGAAGTCTTAAGATTATAGAGGTAGTTATTAAGTGTCTCTTCCTGATCTTTAAGGATGGCACCCTTAAGCTCCTCAGGAGAGATGTCTAAAACTTCTGAAACTTTACGCAACATTTTTAACGGAATGTTACAAAGAGCACGTTCCACGTTAGAAATGAACTGGCCATTCTTATAGCCAAGTAAATGTGATAGTTCTGATTGTGAATAACCTTTAGGATGATTCATTCTTTTAGTGCGAATAAGCTGAGCAATGTTCTTAAAGCAACGCATGTGTTCTCCGTAGATGTGGCGAGAGGAAAATATTATTCATTTTTTCTAGAATGTCATTCACCATTCTTAAAAAAAATATTATTCATCTTATCGGCATTTTAAATTCTAATAAACTGGGAAAATTTTTATGAAGCTTATTTCGTGGAACGTTAACGGCATACGCGCCGTATATAAGAAGGGATTTCCTGAATGGTTCGCTAAAGAATTACCAGATATCCTATGCCTACAAGAGACTAAGGCCAGTTTTGATCAATTCCCTATAGAATTAACTCAAATTCCTAACTACCAAATATTCGACAGTTCCTCGATTAAGAAGGGTTATTCCGGTGTTGCGACTTTTAGTCGTGAAAAAATCCTTGACACGAAAAAAAGTGAAAAAGAAGTTTACGATTGCGAAGGACGTGTGCTGGTTCATGAATTAAAAGATTTTTTTCTAGTCAATTGCTACTTTCCTAATGGCTCCAGAGATCACAGCCGTGTTCCTTACAAATTGAAATTTTGTGATGATATTCTAAAAATAATTAACAAGCTTCAAGAGAAAAAGCCTGTCGTAATAACGGGAGATTTCAATACTGCCCACAAAGAAATTGATCTCGCTAACCCAAAAACTAATATTAAGACTACTGGCTTTCTTCCAATTGAACGTGCCTGGATGGATAAATTTGTTTCACAGGGATGGATCGATATTTATCGCCATCTGAATCCGGAAAAAACAGGAGCCTATACTTGGTGGAGTAATCGGCCAACCGTGAGAGAAAGAAATATTGGGTGGCGAATTGATTATTTTTTTATAAGCCCAAGTTTACTAAAGCATGTAAAACGAGTCGAGATTCTTCCCAACATCAAAGGCTCCGACCATTGTCCGGTACTGCTTGAATTAAATTTTTAAAAGTAATTTAACCTGGTCAACCAACTCCTGAAAATGAAGTGGTTTAAAAAGAACGAGATCAAACTCATGATGGCCAGGCTCATCGAGAATATCAAAATGTCCAGTAACGATAACAAATTTCCCGCATGACAGTCTCTCCGCCTGAATGATTGCGAAGAGCTGAGCACCACTTCCACCAGGCATTCTTGAATCAGAAATAACAAGATCATAAGAACCTGCTCGGACTCTTTCAACGGCTTCACCAAAATCCTGACATGTTTCAATGACAAGGCCCGCCTCTTCGAAAAACGATGAGGCAATCACTAACAGATCTGGCTCATCATCAAGGTATAGAATTTTTGGGATATCGCGCATGGGACTATTCTACTCACAATCAAAACTTCCAATTAAGTTAGTCGCTTGCTTAACACCTTGAAATGCAACAAGCCGAATTGAAGGATTCGATAAGTTAGAAGGATAAACTGGAGAACCCAAAGGGATCTCATTTCCATTGATAGAGCGCCTAACTGACAAGTAAATGAGTCTATTTACCTTTGTAGATAAATGTTCCCTTTAAACAGGTATGAGTCACTAGTGAATCATAGTTTTGGCGTGAGCGAGCAAAGGGATCAATTAATTTCTTAAGAGCATCTTCTGCATTTTTAGGCTTTAGACTTGCCTTTAAAGGCACAACTATAAAATTTGCATCTTTATTTTTTGCAAAATTCCCTGAATGTTTGGAAAGACCTAAGATTTCGGCACCTGCAAGTGTACTTCGATAAAGCGCCTTGACGAAGGTAGCACCTTTGACGCCCTTCTTTTTATTTTGATCGACATAACTTCGCATGACATCGAACATCGACAGAAAAGGTCCTCCGCCGATATCTGATCCCATCGCCCAAGAGACTTTCGCCTTCTCAAGTTTTTTAAAATCAAATAATCCAGAACCTAAACCTTTGTCTTTGATTGGAGCATTAGAAGTTGGACAATGAATAATACTCGTCTTTGTTTTGTGCAGGATTTTTAATTCCTTGTCACTTAAATGAATTCCGTGACCCATCAGCGATCTTTTTCCAAGCATGCCTGATTTCTCATAAATTTCGGTATAAGACTGAACTTTTTCAAAGCCCGGAATCTTTTTATAAATCGAGAGCACAAAATCAATTTCTGCCGGTGTTTCAGACAGGTGAGTTTGTTTAAAGCACTTGGCCTTATCGGCCATTTCACTTCCTTTAGACATGACTTCTGGAGGAGTGGTAATCGCAAATCTTGGCGTAAAACAATGACGATCGCCGTATTTCTTAATCAGTTTTTGAGTGAGTTTTAAAGAGGCATCGTTAGTCTGAGTCAATTCTTTGGGAGAATTCATATTCATCAATACGTTACCAATAACAAACTCACCTTTGGCATGAGTCATTGCCGAATGAAGAGCATTTTCATGAATGGAACTATAACAGGCACCACCAATGGTTCCCGTAGAGGCCAGTTTTTTGAAAAAGGTCTTGGCTTTTTTTTCCGCGTAAGGGGCTTTGGCATACTTCATTTCGGTTGGGAATGTGTATTTTTCTAACCATTCAAGAAGTGAGTCTTTCGGCATCTCTCTCACATCATCCTGTACCCAATGAAAGTGCATATCAAAAAATCCAGGCATAACAAGGGCATGTCCGAAATCTTTAGTGTTCGATTTAGTCATCTCTTGGGAGTATTTCTTAAGACCCTTTGCGTAAGGTAGTAAGTTTTTAATCTTACCTTTTTTTACGACCAAGAGCCCTTCACTTAAAAATTCACAGTTTGAATCATCTAGAGGATTTAAAAAAATCCCTTTGTAAAAAAAATATTTTTGCGATGCCATACAGGATCCTTTTTGCTGGCGCATGAAGCTTTGATTCGCTAGCCTTATGCTCATTATGAGACAAACTATTTTACATCAACTTTTATTCATTGTCTTGAGCCTTTTCCCTCTCGCTGGTAAGGCCGTTCCTTATTCAGTGAGTGAGATCAGCCTCTTAGAAATTCATTCGGCCATCTCTCCAGCGACTTACGACTATCTTGATTATCAGTTTAAACACATCCCTGATGGAGCACTGATCCTTATTAAAATCAACACTCCAGGTGGTTTGATCACAACCACCAAAGATATCATTACCTTGATAGGCTCTCAAACTAAACCCGTGGCGATCTGGGTAACACCTGAGGGCGCATCTGCCTCAAGCGCAGGAGCGATCATTGCAGCTTCGGCCCATTTTATTCTTATGTCTTCAGGAACGAATCTAGGCGCAGCAACTCCTGTTGGTCTTGGAAAGGATATTGGTGAAAAAGATGGACGAGCAAAAGCATTGAATGATCTTAAGGCACTGGTTCGTTCATTAAGTGAAATACGTAATCGTCCGGCCAAACCATTTGAAGAGATGATTGATTCAGCAAAATCGTTTACTGATAAAGAAGCCCTCAATCTCAAAATAATCGATGGTCTACTGAATAATACGAATCATCTGAAACAACTGATCGACAAAAAATCGTTCACGCTTCAAGGTAAGGCGATGGAGCTTCAAATTGCTCCCTCAGTAGTCACAAAAAATTATGATCCAACGATGGGTCAAAACATTCTTAACGTGATCGCCAACCCCTCAACGGCTTACTTACTCTTTTTATTAGGTGTAGCACTTCTCTATTTTGAATTCCAGGCCCCTGGTGGCTATATCGCTGGTGGGATCGGTGCTTCATTACTCGTTTTAGCAGCTATCTCATTTCAGGTTCTCCCTGTTAACTGGGGAGCACTTTGTCTTCTAATCATAGGGATCATCTTGCTTATTCTAGAAATTTACGTCACAAGTTATGGCCTCCTTGGCCTATCCGGTCTTGCTTCATTTGTTGCAGGATCTCTTTTCCTGTTCCATGGAGAATCAGGTTTTATCTCCATCGATTACCCGGTCCTTATTTCGACCTTAATGGGAGTGCTGGCGGGCTCCAGCATTATTATTTGGTACATGATTAAAGAGAGAAAAAAACGTCATCATCATGAAAACTTCTTTCTACCAATTGGCTCTACCGGAACAGTTCTCACAAAACTGGATAACGACGGAGCCTCGTATCAGATCAAAGTCAGAGGAGAAATCTGGCGTGGTCACTCGCACGCTCCTCTGGAGATTGGCGATAAAGTTGAAGTCACATCTATTGATAATGAAAAATTAATCGCTCGAATTAAAAAAGTTGATAAGGAGTAAGTATGTCTCTGACCTTTTTGCCGTTTCTTATTTTTGCTGGGATCATTCTCTTCAGCACATTCAAAATCCTCAATGAATATGAACGTGGAGTTATTTTTCGTCTGGGGAAATTCTCTGGAGTCAGAGGTCCTGGTCTGATTATTCTCGTCCCTGGTCTCGAGAAGATGGTAAAAATCGATTTGCGTTTAGTCACAATGGATGTACCTGCTCAAGATATTATTTCTAAAGATAACGTTACTTTAAAAGTAAATGGCGTGGTTTACTTTAAAGTCTCAAGCCCAGAGCATGCGATTATTACGGTAGAAAACTATTACCATGCTACAGCTCAAATCGCTCAAACCACTCTGCGCTCAGTAGTTGGTCAATACGAGTTAGATGAAATCCTGGCCCACCGTGATCAAATCAACGCCAGACTTCAAGAGATCCTAGATGAAGTCACTGAACCATGGGGAATAAAAGTCACGAACGTTGAAGTGAAGGCGATCGATCTTCCGATAGAAATGCAAAGAGCTATGGCCAAACAAGCTGAAGCAGAAAGAGAAAAGAGAGCAAAAATTATTTCTGCTCAAGGAGAATTCGAAGCTTCTCAAAAACTGGCCGAAGCAGCAAAAGTATTGGGTGAACATAAAGATGCTATTACTCTCAGATATCTTGAAACGATGAGAGAAATCTCCGCTTCAGGAAATAGCACGACTTCGTTCTTTCCTATTCCTGTTGAGATTTTTAAATTTCTAAATAAATAATTTGATTGGTAGGGGGTGATCACTCATCCCTTACCATTTTGAATTTCCGATTTGTCTTTCTTTCTTCTCGACCTTTGAATTTTCCGGGGCCACAGCTTCCTCTACTTCCACAGAAGCAGGTCCCCGCATGGGCGAATTATCTTTTTTAAAATTCTGATCGTTGTCGGTAGCTAGATCTTTTTTTACTCCATCCATCAATGCTTTATTGAAGTCCTTAACGTCTTTAGCCAAAGCCATTGAAGTACCTAGTGCAAAGATCATCATTAAGGCCAATTTCATAAACCATCTCCTGTTGCCAACTCATCGTCTTAAAATTGCTCATTCTTTAGGAGCAATTAAAACCGAGGCAACAGGCTGAATTTCCGAGCTAAGGGACATTGCCCGGTAGTGCCTCAAGTGGGTCAAACTTCTTTATTTTAGGATTTGCCTGCTCAGTGGGAACGGGCGCGATTACGGGCGTATCCGTTTTTAGTTCTTCTTCCTGGGCCTGCAGACCCGGAGATTCTTCAGGAGCAAGAATTAAACTAGTATCGTCCGGAATGGGAGTAGGAGCCGTGTTGGCCTCATCTAATATTTTTTTGCCATTTCCAAGTGGCAGCGGCAACTCATCTAAACTGGTTGGGCCAGCAGTCTTGGCAGGTTTTGATTCTAAAAGATTTCGGGTGAAAGATGAGATCATGATGATGAACAAAAAGATCAAAAAGTATTTCATAAAAATCCCCCTTGAAGTCTCAGAGGAATCTGAGAGGAGTCTATTATAGAAAACTTCTCAATTTTAAGCAGTGGCCGATGCGCAAAACCATTTTAACTGACTAACTTAAGCAAAAAAAAAGGGAGGCCAAAGGCCTCCCTATTTTATTAACGCGTAACTTTACGTTTGTTTTGATCAAGTTCTTTTTTACGAACACGAATGCTCTTAGGTGTTACTTCAACCCATTCATCTTCATCAATCCAGTCCAGTGCCCAGTCAAGAGTACGGTTAGGAATCGGTGGAAGAATAACGTTTTCATCTTTACCAGCTGTACGAACAGAAGTGAGATGTTTTTCACGACATACGTTTAAGTTAAGATCGTTCGGACGAGTTGACTCACCCACTACCATCCCTTCGTAAGTCATTTCTGTTGGCATAACAAATTGTTTACCAGAAGAAAGAACGTTAAAGAGAGCGTATGGAGTCATTTTACCAGCTCTGTCAGAAATGAGTGCACCGTTTTGACGGGCAAGCATTTTACCAACGAACGGCTCATAGCCTACGAAGTATGAAGACATTAGGCCTTGGCCTTTTGTATCAGTTAAGAAAGTTGAACGATAACCGATCAATCCACGTGAAGGAACATGGAATTCCATACGTGTGCGACCTTCACCAAACGGTGACATCGCTTCAAGTTTACCTTTACGAATCGCCATTTTCTCAGTGATCACACCAGTTGATTCATTTGGTACATCGAGAACCAATCTTTCGAACGGCTCCATCAAAGCACCATCGATTTCTTTCGTAATTACTTGAGGACGAGCAATCATAAGCTCGAAGCCTTCACGACGAATTTCTTCGAATACTACGGCAACTTGTAACTCTCCACGAGCTTTCAAGATGAAAACTTTAGGATCGTTAGTTGGCTCATAACGAAGCGAAACGTTTTTACGAATTGCATCGATTAAGAATTCTTCAAGACGACGAGAAGTTAAATACTCCCCTTCCTTACCAGACATTGGTCCAGTGTTTACCGAAACCTGAACTGATACTGTAGGTGGTTCTACTTCAATACGCTCAAGAGCTTCTGGTTTTTGTGGGTCACAAAGAGTGTCACCGATCTGAGCATTTTCAAATCCAGAAATAATGACGATTTCCCCAGCAGCTGCTTCTTCAACAGTCGCCATTCCCAAACCAGCAAAGATTTGAAGCGAAGTAACTTTGAAAGTTTTAGGCTTATCGTCTTTACCAATCCACATGATTTGTTTGTTGTTGTAGATCGTTCCGCGCTGAATACGACCAACCATCAAAGCACCAAGGTAGTTTGAGTATGAAAGATTCGTTACAAGAAGTTGAGATGGGCCGTCTTTATCAACTTTTGGAGACGGATAGTAATCACTTACAAGGAAGTCTAACATTGGAGTTAAGCTTCCTTCACGACGATCTTTATCTAAAGAAGCGTAGCCAGTTCTTCCTGATCCATACATGAATGTGATGTCCATATCGACATCTTTACCAATGTTAGAACCGATTTCTAAAAGAAGATCTTCCACTTCATTTTTTACTTCATCAATACGTTCATCGGCACGGTCGACTTTATTGATAAACACAGCAACACGGATTCCGCGCTCAAGTGCTTTTCCAAGTACGAAACGTGTTTGAGGAAGAGGACCCTCAGAGGCATCTACTAAAAGTAAAATACCATCAACCATCATAAGAGAACGTTCTACTTCACCACCGAAGTCAGCATGTCCTGGAGTATCCAAAAGGTTAATTTTGGTATCTTGCCAACGGATAGCACAGTTCTTCGCTTTAATTGTAATCCCACGTTCTTTTTCAAGATCGCCGGAATCCATCACGCGCTCAGTGAGAGCTTCATGAGCGGAAAAAAGTCCTGATTGTCTTAAGAGTTGATCTACGAGAGTCGTTTTACCGTGATCCACGTGCGCAACGATAGCGATGTTCTTTAATTTCATGCGATTAATACCTCTGTGTTGAATGGAGCGACTGTAATAGAAATTTGTGGCTTTGACGAGTTAATCTTGCGTCAGACCCTCTAGTTTTAGGATACTAAGGGCGATTTTTACACCATCCACGGCCGCGGAAGTAATCCCACCAGCATATCCGGCTCCTTCCCCGCAAGGATAAAGGCCCTTATGAGAAAGAGAAACAAGACTTTCTTTGTCGCGGAGAATAGTTAAGGGTGCGGAAGTTCGTGTTTCTGGAGCAATTAAAAGACCCTCTTCATAAATAAAGCCGGGCAAGTCCTTATTAAACTCCTCCAGCCCCTTTTTAAGGTGCTGAACGATAAAGTCTGGAAAAATTTCGCGGATATCGGCCTTAAAAACTCCAGAGGGGGATGAAGTAACAGGCAGAGGCTTGTTAGTCAGCTTTCCAGTCATGAACTCTTTAATCGTCATGGCCGGCAGCTCACGTCCAGTTGCATATTTTTTTGAAAGGGCGAAGGCTTTTTGTTCGATGTCATGTTGAAAACGCAGGCCCGCCATTAAGTCTTTTTCGGGCAAATCAATTTCAGATTTCACCGAAACCACCAAGGCCGCATTGGACCATGGAGAATTGCGGGCATAGTTACTCATTCCATTAACGACGATTCCATTTTCTTCCGTTCCCGATGAAAGAACATAACCACCGGGGCACATGCAAAAACTATAAACCCCATGGTCAGTCCATTTATCATGCCAGCTTAAACGATAACGAGCAGATCCCATTTCGGGTGCTTCACAATAAGAGCCATGCTGAAGAGAATCGATATAGCGGCGCGGATGCTCAACTCTCACACCGACTGCAAAATCTTTCGCTTTCATTTGAACTTTAATATCTGCGAGATGCTGGTAGAGCTCTTGGGCCGAGTGACCAGTTGCAAGAACCACGTGGTCTGAATAAAGTTCTTCTCCACTTTCAAGCTTTACACCAATCGCCCTTCCCTCTTTCGTCAGAATTTGGGCAACTTTAGAATTGTAGCGGATGTCACAGTTTTCTTTTCTTAACCAATCAGAAATATGATTAATGATAGCGCGAATTTTATTTGAGCCCAAGTGAGGATTAGACGTGTAGGCCGTGTCAGGGGGAGCACCAAACATCACGAATTTTTCCATAACGTAACTAACAAGTTCCGATTTAATTCGGGTAATCAGTTTTCCATCCGAATAAAGCCCTGCGCCACCTTCTCCGTAGCAAACGTTAGTCTCAGGATCTAGCACTCCGTAGCGCCAAAATTTTGCAATGTGGAGCATTCGCTTATTGGCCGAATCGCCTCTTTCTAAAATAATCGAAGGAATTCCGTGTTCGGCCAAGCTCACAGCACAGAAAAGTCCACCAGGACCAGCACCAATAATGATGGGCTTATTTTTTAGTGGTTGAAATTTTGTTACAGATTCAGGAACTGGATAGTGATCGTCTTGAGTAAGAAGCCCCTCAATAATATAGAGGTACACAGGTTTTTTTCCGCGTGGAGCTCCCCTGGCATCAAGACTTTTGGAAATAGTTCTAAACTCCCGAATTTCGGGGTAAGTCTTTTTCACATAGCTGTCGAGCTCCACATCAAAGGGAAGCTGAAACTGGTACTTTTTAGACATGATGAAGTGAGTTATTACATTACGCACAAGCATAAATCAAAGATATTCTTACCAAAAGGAATTCACGACCTTATAGTTAACTAACGAGAAATTCAGAGGTTATTATGAAAATTGGACTCCTTATTATTGGCAATGAGATCCTGGAAGGAAAAATAGCTGATGCTAATACCAGACAGCTCTCATTATTTTTAAGAGAAAAAAATCTAGAGCTTCTCACTTCCCTTACCGTGACTGATCAAGAATCGAGTATCCACTTAGGTCTACAAACGCTGTTTGCACTTTGTGATGTGGTAATCACTTCGGGAGGCCTCGGTCCCACTAAAGATGACCTTACTAAAGAAGCCATAGCGAGCTACTTTGGCCGAACTATTTCATTTTCTGAGGACTCGTATGAAATCGCACTCAAAAACTATGAGCGCTTCAAACGTCCCTTCGCTGGTAAAGAACACGGCTATTGTTATTTGCCCGAAGGTTTTGTAGCACTTGAGAACTCTACCGGTTTTGCTCCAGGTTTATATGCTGAGCACTTAGGAAAATTTTTACTGTGTGGTCCAGGAGTTCCTAAAGAATTCAAAAGTCTTCTGGAAGATCATTTCCTCAAGCTTATTAGCAGTCATTTTCCTGCCACAACTGACTTAATTGAAAGCATAACTGTCAGAACCAAAAGAATTCCAGAAGAAAAAATATTTGGCGAAGTGGATACAACTCTGTGGGACAAGTTAAGTCTCTTAGGAAGTGTGAGCTCCCTTCCCAACACTATGGGAGTGGATATAGGGGTCAAACTCAAGGCTGATAATGCGAATCAAATGGAAGAAAAAAAGAATCAGGTGTTGGCCATCTTTAATAACTCTCCCATCAAGGCCAACATTTGGCAGATCGGAAATCTTTCGTTGGAAGAATATGTTGTGAATCTGGCGAATAAAAAAAAGATCACATATGGATTTGCTGAATCATGCACGGGTGGACTTTGCTCTCACCGAATCACCAATGTTTCTGGAAGCAGTCAAACTTTTGTAGGCTCGATCATTTGTTATTCGGAATCAGTCAAAAATAAAATCCTGAATGTTGAAGCAGCAACGCTAAAAACTCATGGAGTGGTGAGTGCTCAGACTGCCGGAGAAATGGCCCAGGGCCTCTCTCAACAACTCAAAACCAAAATTGCGATTTCCATCACAGGAATTGCAGGTCCATTAGGGGGAACGCCTGAAAAGCCGGTTGGAACAGTTTGCTTTGGTGTCACTAATAATGGGAAAACTCAAACCCACACGGAGCATTTTCCTGGCGACCGAGAACAATTAAAACTGCGTTTTTCTCAGGGAGCCCTGTTCTACTTGCTCGAAGAACTGGAGAAATCTTCCTAAACCTGACAATAATCGTAGGCTCGTGCCTTTTTATTGAATGGGTATTCTCTCGCTTTATCAGTGAGTTAGGCTTTATTTACTGTTTTACTCAAGTAATTGCGCATTCTGGCCTAAAATAAGACTGAGAAAATTAAAAAAAACTTTAAAAAATTCCGATAGTTATCTCAAGAGGAATGACACGGATGTTGAGTTCAAGCACAAACGAAAAAATGCGCGCACCAGTTTTATCACTATTTATGGTGATGATGCTTGGATTTTTAAGTTCTTGTATGCCGCAAGCAACAACTCCTAGTATCCAAGACAGTAGCAACACGGCCAACAACACAAATACAACTAACACCGCTTATCCAGAACCAACTTATACCACCAGTGGAATCTTTGTTCAGGAAGGTGGTGCCCAATCGACGACTCAATTTTCTCTGCCACTGAATTTTACTGATTCATTTTTAGTTCGTGGGAAAAGTTTATCTCAATACTTAAGAACTCTCCCCAATACCACGCGCTTTTGTTTGGTTGGTAAATATGACTTTGCCTCTGGCAGCGATAAATTCATGATCCTTTCGGCCAAGCCGAAGTCGTATACAGATCTTGTTCAAAAAACGACTGAATTTTATCTGCAGGTCGAGCCCTCAAATGATTCAGCTAACCAAAATGACTGCCTTACTTACAATCTAACCAACTCTCTTTATAATACTGTAACACTGCCAACAGTGCCGTCTGCTTACTTCAGCCTGACCCAGCTTTGTGCAACCTGTAACTCAACAGTCACTTCTCAAGGACTGAAGCTTTACTTTAATAATGGTGAAACAGTTCCTGTCTTGAATCTCTCACAAATAACTCTGACGATTTCTGGCTCTACAACCGCTGCCGGCAATGTGTGTGTTGAATCTACAAGCTGTAAAGCTCGCTCATTTGATTGCTGCCTGGATGGACAGTGTGTAAACGACGGTGCAGTGAGGCCAGATGCCCTTACTCAAAACGAATTCTCCCTGGCACAACTCGATGTGGCCTCAAATCCCAATCGATTTATTCTTTATCCTCAGTACTACTTTGTCTGTGCATCTCGTCCTGAAAGTAATGGCCAAGAAGATACTACCACTCCAGTTGATCCTGCCTATGATGCCAATATCAGAATCATGGAGCTAACTCAGCTGTATAATTGTCTTAAAAAAGTGGATGGGGAATTCTCACATTGTACGTTGAAGTTTCCTTCTGCCTCCCTAAAAATCAATGCTGGTTCACCGTTTTCTGCAGATAATGGCGATGTTAACTTTGCAAGCCTCAATCCTAATTTTAGTTCTGGCGATTATGCCAAAAATATTGTGAAAATTTTCTATGCTGGACAATACCTCTACGAGGCAAACAAAACTCCCCTGGCCCCTGCAGATGGCTCATTTTCACCTTTAATCGGAAACGATGATATTACCAGTGCTCAATCCGTCATCATCACGAAAGCTCTTCCGGCCAATGCTCTTGATGATAATCTCTATCTGACTTTCAAAGTTGATGGTACGTGCGAAAAACTCGGAACAAGTCTTGCCCGATGTACAAAATCATATGTACAGGGATCTACCGATACAACTAGCACCACTTACCATGACAATTCTAAAACGTTCAATCTTCCTGCTTATGCTGATGCTTCTCCCTCGGCAAACATTATTGTCAAGATTGCAGGGATCATTGTTGCTGAAGATCCTTCCACCTGGTCTAAGGTAGCAGCACCGAATCGAATTATGTTTAATGCCAGCTATCCACTTTATCCAAACCAGACAATTGAAATTACTTACTATGCCAACTCAGGCGTCACTGACCTACTCAATATTAAAAATGCTGTTCAGGCCCAAGTCAATACGATGTGTCTATGTGGCTCGTCGATTAAATGTAATCTCAACCCGATTCTCAATACTCAAAACGTAACTACTAATTATGAGTGTGTCGTTTCAACAACCACCACAACTGAACCTCCGGCGAATCAATCAGTCTATGTCTCGAATAAAAATATCCCGCACCGCTATTATGACATCAACGGTGTTAGCTACGACTCAAGCTATGCCACCGCCCTAGATCAGGAAGGTATTGCCTTTAGTTATAAAAATAACGATATCCTTAAGCCTACTAACCTTGATGATTACACAGGCTACACTGGCTTCAATGAAATCTATGGCTCATTTAATAAATCTTCTAGCTCATCCGCTCGTCCGGCCAAAATGGTTCAAGTCAAAAAAGATAAGATTTACGATCTCTTCACTAACACTGGTGTTTTTTCGACTTGTTTAACTTGCGGTTCAGATTACTACACTTCGATTAAGAAGATTTTCCCTCAAAGTTTCAATGCTGCTGGTAGTGGTTACTCACCAGATAACTACTCATCACAAAGAGTGGCAACAAGCGGAGTTTATCGAAGCGATGATCTACTTTTTGGTCGGGCCTGTTTTGTACCTGCAACAATGATTCCCTGGACGCATACTTCTGGTGGCCAAGTCGTTAATCAACGTACAAATAGACTTTCGTCTCAGCATTTCCTATTTGCCAATGGTTATAATCGTGATTGGTTTGGATTTGATTATGGATCCCTGATTGGTTCGTTTGACGGCGTCACCTGGTTTTCTCTCGGAAATCAAAGAAGAATTAAAGCGACATCAAATAAACTTTTCCTGGCCGTGAATGCTTATTACGGGGACCTTAATTTAGACAGTAACTTCAACGTAACAGTCTCTGAAACAACCGCTCTTTCAGGTGCGATGCCTGATCACGATACCGAAACAGATGGAGCAGAATGCCAAAAGTCTCACTTTTGCTCTAACGATAATGATTGCTTTAGACAAGTGGGATACGAATACACCTGCCAAAATGTGAGTGGTCTAACTACTAACTGGCCTCAATCCGATGCAAATGGAAATGAAGTTATTGGTTCAATCAACAAGTCTCTTCTAAGTCTTGTTGGTGGATCAAATGGTCAGTCAAAGCGCTGCGTTTATCGAGGCAAAGGTGCTCCCTGCCATCCTAATTTAAATGTTCTGACCACGACATTTAATAGTTCTTCACTTCCAGGCGTCCTTGCCTGCTCTCCAAATAATATGTGTCAGTCGCTTTCAAGTGGATCTGCAAATCGATTCAATGACAGGATTGCTCGTTTTGCCAATACACCGATTGCTCAAAATAGTGCAGCATCTTCAAGCCTTACTCCAAGTGATACAGTTGGGCTGGGTGCTCGAATTCTTGGCCGCCCACTTGAATTTTACGGAACAAAGTCTATTCCCGGTGCTTCGGTGGCGGGCCTCACTGCAAACAATTTAACTGCTGTATGTATTCCTGGAAAAAATATCACATCCTCAGCAAAAACATATGACTTAAATATGATGGCACCAGTTAGTCGAGTTGACAGCGCCGACAAGATTCTTGGCATCGGCCCAACTATGTCTGGAAATCAGAACGCTAAATATCTAAACTCTTGTCCGGCTACAGATTCGCTGGGAATCTCTATCCAGCAATATGACTTAAACCTTGGTGATGCGACAACTATCAATTTGCTCACTACAACCCAAAATCTCTCCACCAATCTTTTGGATCTCGCACCGATTGTGGGACAAAACGTTTTCAGCTCAACAGCAGGCTCTCAAATTACTTCTGTTGGTTACCAGAGAAATACTTGTCTGCGTGCTCCTGGCGCCTCATGCTTTTCAGACATGGACTGTGCTCCCTCTGAGTTCATTGCCAATAAAGTAAGAAATTCGACATTAACAGGAATACTCAATCCAGCAGAGAAAAAGTACTGGGAAGAAGACCTGATTTGTGGAAATCCTGATTTCAAATATTCAGCAACTGGAATTATAAACACGGCAGCCTTTAATATCAAAAACAACGTCTGCTGTCGCGACTATGGCAAAGCTTTTACTGTCTATACTCAGGACCAAACCTCTGATCATCAGTGGTGTGACAGTGCAACTGGAGAGATTAAAGTAGCAGGGGTGAACACCAATATCAATTCATACAATCGCTACTCTCGAGTTCATACTGGCTACGACAAAATGACCTGTAACATGACCGAAGTCAGCACGACAAAAAGCTTTGCCCTATCACTCAAGGCAATTGATGCTGTTAGTAGATATCTTCAACAGACAACTCAATACAAAACCCTTGATGCTGTAAACTCACGCACTTGTTGCACGAAAAACTGGGTGAGAAGTTTTGATACGACTAATGGTGGTGGCCACAAGTGGGCCCAAAATAAACTTCAAACCATCGACAAGAAAAACTTTATCACTCTCAATTGGGGTCCCAACAATAATACAGATGTAACGAACCCAATCCCCTATGAGTGTAACGTTAGTGGATACCTAAACCCTTCTTGCGAGACCAGAAACTTTAGTACTGCAGAAACTGATCTTTATCTTCAATTCTTTGGCGCGCTGGAACTGGCCGGTATTCCGCAGGTAGCTCTCATGACCCAAGATCATGTTAGCCAACTCAATAATGGAATTAGTGGTGGGCCACCTACTACGACCACTAATCCTCCGGTTGGAACAGTGTCACCAACTGGGATAAGTTGGGACCTTAGTAAAGACTTCCAAGAGAGTTCAGGAAAATTGCTTTATTCGGCTGCAAGCGCAAACGCGCTTCAAACGGGAGCAAAGAAGAAAGTCTTTTCTGATAGTGAATTCAATTGTTGTATTCCCTCTGGTCAACAAGTCCCTGACTACACTACGGCCGACCAGTGCTGTACTGGCTACCTATCTAACCTTACAACGCCTAGATGCTGCCTTCCGGACTTTACCGATTTAACCGTCTACCTCAGCCGCTACGTTTCTTCGGAAGGCCGAGGACTCCCCGACTCTGCCTACGACTCCAACACTGGATACATCAAAGATGCTGGCGTTGTGGAAACGATGGCGACTCAAAAAGGTCTTTGTTGTTCAGGAAAATTAGCTCGAGGTGTAGCAATCAGAAAACTTCCGATTCCGATGAACGGAGGAACC
>CANFNN010000009.1 GCA_947448095.1 Bacteriovoracaceae bacterium
GAAAAAAGATTGAGAACTGTTTTACCAGAGGTCGAAGTAAGTAAGTGCTGTCTAAGTGGACGATGATCAAGAAAAAGACCTGTATCTAGGTAACGCTCAAGGTTTACCCAAAATTTAAAGGGCGGTTCGTTAACAATGAAGTAATCATGGGAGCCAGGGGCAAGTGGAATGTATTGCTCATTACCTTTTTGTTTTTGTCTAATCTTAAAGTGCTGCTTTTCGGGCTCAATATTCAAAGTTTCTTTGATCGCCGTTTCAATATCTTTTTGGTGCTGAATTCTTATAGGCTCATCTTCTTCACCAAGTTTTTTTCCTTGTTCATAAATAACCGCATCTGATCCATAGATATCGATAAGGTAAGGATATTCTGGAATGTCCTTGTTATAGATCCGGTAAGCCTCAATCCCATTCTTTTGAATATAGGTTTTAAGCTTTTTAATGTTTTTCTGGAGTCTGTTTTTGATCGCTTGAGAATCCATAGGGGAGTATTGCCTTTCATTTGGAATTGGTGCATCCTCGTTAATATACCAATGTGAAACAAATTATGTCTTCAGAAACTGACAAAGATGAACAATCCGGTACTGCAACTATAAATAAACAAAAGTTGCAGCCCCCCCGTATGTATAAAGTCCTCATGCATAATGATGACTATTCAACTATGGAATTTGTCATATTGGTCTTGCAGAAATTTTTCAATAAGAACCATGATGATGCGCAGGCCATCATGCTGGCGGTTCATCAGAGGGGCTTTGGAGTTTGTGGAGTCTACACCTACGAAGTCGCCGAATCTAAAGTCGCCAAAGTCATCAAATATGCTCGCGATAATGGTCACCCATTACGGTGTAGTACTGAACCTGAATCTTAATTAAATACTTTGTTTAACCTTGCCTTTGTTCTTTTCGAACTTATCTTCTGTATAATGAAGATGTGAGGTTTATATATGATTAGTCAAAAATTAGAACAAATTTTAAATCGGGCCATTAAACGAGCGAATGAAAAACGCCACGAGTTTTTGACCTTGGAGAACGTCCTTCTGTCTATGATGGAAGACGAAACAGTGGTTGAGGTCCTAACTGACTGTGGGGCAAACCTTTCGGATCTGAAGAAAGAATTAACCACGTTTCTAGGTGAAGACTCGAATTTTTCTCTTCTAAGCGAAGATGAGATTCACGACTTGAACCGCAAACAATTTGGAAATGATCAACTAAGGGAAGTGGCCCGTGAAAATGGGATACTTTATCAGCCAGAAATTTCCTTGAGCCTTCAAAGAGTGATTCAACGTGCAGCAATCCATATTCAAAGCTCTGGCAAGAAGTCCATTAATGCGATCAACATTCTGGTCGCTATGTTCAGTGAGAAAGAGTCTCATGCGACTTATTTCCTTGAGCAACAGGGAATCACTCGAATAGATGTGGTTGAGAAAATTTCTCATTCTATTGATAAGCCAGTGAATCGACCTGATGAAGAGGTAAACACAGAGGGTGGTCAGGAGACTTTTCGTAAAGAAGAGAAATATGAGAAGGCTCTCAGTGAGTACACAACCAATCTCAATGATCTTGCTCGTCAGGGAAAAATTGATCCAATCATTGGCCGTGAAGATGAAATCCAGCGGATTATCCAGATTCTTTGTAGAAGACGAAAAAATAATCCAATTCTCGTGGGTGACTCAGGGGTTGGTAAGACTGCCATTGCTGAAGGATTGGCCAAGTCCATCGTGGAAAAGAAAGTTCCCAGTGCTTTGGCCAATACGACTGTTTACAGCTTAGATATGGCTTCGTTACTAGCGGGGACAAAATTTCGTGGAGATTTTGAAGAAAGGCTCAAACTTGTGCTTCAGGCCTTAGAGAAACAAAACGAAAAATCTGGCTCTATCCTCTTTATTGATGAGATTCATACGATTATTGGTGCAGGTGCTACTTCGGGCGGAAGCTTAGATGCTTCCAACCTACTTAAGCCGGCACTTTCCAAAGGATCACTTCGTTGTATGGGTTCCACTACTTTTGACGAATACCGCAAATATTTTGAAAAAGATCAGGCCTTAAGCCGCCGTTTTCAAAAAATTGACGTTTTAGAGCCAACGGTTGAAGACGCGGTCCAGATTCTCATAGGGCTGAAATCAAAATTTGAGGAACACCATCAGGTAAAATATCCGGATGCTATCATCCGAGCGGCCGTTGAACTTTCTCACAAGCACGTTACGGATAGAAAACTTCCTGATAAAGCGATTGATGTGATTGATGAAGTGGGGGCTTATCTGCGCTTAAAGCCTGATAGCAGCATTGGAACCGAAGTCAAATTAGAGGACATCGAGCTGATTGTTTCTAAAATTGCCCGTATTCCTCAAAAATCGATCTCAGTTAACGAGAAGGAAAAGCTCCGATATCTTGACCGTGATTTAAAAATGATGATCTATGGACAGGATGAGGCCATTGATAAGGTCTCAAATGCCCTTATTCTTTCTCGCTCCGGACTTGGTCATCCGAATAAACCAATCGCTAATTTTATGTTTAATGGTCCAACTGGTGTCGGTAAAACTGAACTTGCCAAACAATTGGCGCTTTTAATGGGAATCAATTTTATCCGCATCGATATGTCTGAGTTCATGGAGAAGCACACAGTTTCTAAGCTAATCGGAGCTCCTCCAGGTTATGTGGGCTTTGATCAAGGCGGGCTTTTAACTGATGCTGTTCATAAGAACCCCTATTCAGTTCTTTTAATGGATGAGATTGAAAAAGCGCACCCTGATGTCTTTAACATCCTTCTTCAGGTCATGGATCATGGATCTCTTTCAGATTCAAACGGACGAAACACTGATTTTAGAAATGTTATTCTGATTATGACCTCAAATGCTGGTGCTAAAGAGATGGAAGCGGGATCAATTGGCTTTGCGGGCGCTCGAGGGGGGGAAATAAATTCCACTAAAAGAGACCAGGCGGTCAAAAATTACTTCACCCCAGAATTTAGAAACCGCTTAGATGCGATCATCAGTTTTAACAAACTTGGCCAGAAAAACATCGAAATGGTGGTGAATAAGTTCTTAATGGAGCTTGAAGACCAGCTGGTGGATAAGAAAGTGGATTTTGAAGTGACTAGTGAAGCGAAGGAATGGCTAAGCAAAAATGGATACGATGATAAATTGGGTGCGAGACCTATTTCTCGTCTCATAAATGATAAAATCAAGAAGCCTTTAGCGCATGAAATTCTCTTCGGGAAGCTTGAAGGTGGAGGAAAAGTTGTCGTTGATATCAAAAATGATGAACTTAATTTCACTTTTTCCTAAATATATTTAACGATCTTACCGATCCTCATACATACGATGTTGAAAAACAAAATGTGTGTGTGAGGATCCTCAAAAAATCTGCTCAAACACCCGCTTGAAAAAAAAAACATCATAATGAAATAAAATATGTATTTTTTATTTGCGTTAGATCGAATTTGTGATTAAGCTTTAAATAAGAAAGGTCAATTACTTGTACCAACTATTTCCTGGGAGGAAATCATGGCTAAGAAAGCAGCAAAAAAAGCTACAAAAAAAGTAGCAAAGAAAGCAACTAAGAAAGCAGTTAAAAAAGTTGCAAAAAAAGCTACTAAGAAAGCTTCTAAAAAGAAGTAGTCTCAGTAAAAAAAAGCCCTCGTAAGAGGGCTTTTTTTTTGCCTGTTTTTCTAGTTTTCCCTCGAGAATCTACTTGTTTTCGTCTTCTGATTTCTTCTTATCACTTCTTATAAATTGTCTAGCCAAAGAACTAAATGAAGGCACTACTCCAAAGGTTCTACTTAGTCCTATTAGCTTAGGAATTTGACCTCTAAAATTTACGTGTGGTGCAAACATAATGACCAGTATTCTTAATATGGTTGATGCTGCAAACAGTGCAAGGTAGTTATCCCATCCGATGGGCAGACTTTTCATAAACCAGGCCCCAAGCATTGATCCGATCACCATTCCAGTCGTATTAAGGAAAGTAATATAGGTAATAATGCTGGTTCGTTCTCGATCGTCAATTTTTTGAAAATAGAGAAGGATGGTTGAGAGCTCAAAAGCGGCCCAGTAGCATCCTGAAAGGAACTCGATTGCCAAGATGAGCCAATAATTTTGTGTAAGAGACCACCACAGTGGACTAGTGGCGATGCCAATAGTGGAAAAGATGAGAAGTTTATTAATATGTCGGGACTTGGCCTTCTTTTGAAGAATTCGAAAAGCAAAAACTCGTCCAAAGTAGGCAATTGAGGTCACTAGCATGTACTCAAGGTAGTTGAACTTCAGTTTGCTCAGCATGTAGGGATTGAAGTAGGGTGCCGAAAAATGCACGGTAATATAAAAAAAGAACAGAAAGAGAATAAGTTTGCCCTGATCTGTGTGGCGAATATTTGTGATGAAGTCCCGAAACCGGACTCGGTACTCAGATCCTGGGGCGAGGTCATAATCTTGGTGATTATTTTTAACTTCGTACCAGGAAAAGCATTTGAGGACGAAGCCTGCAATGAATATTCCGACGAAAACCTGAAGCTCGTGACCTTTGTCTTTGGCCCAATACAAAAGCAGACCACTTGCGATGAGTCCGATAAAAACTGAGGATTGAGCAAACTGACTTCGAATCGAGAAAAATTTAAGTCGGAATTTTGACGGTACCGTATGTCCAATTAAGCGGTTCCATGGGGGATTGAGCGAAAGCAGACTTGCCCAGTAGATGCCTAATACTCCAATCACGATCCAAGCTGAATTAATTTGCATCCAACCAATCAAGATTAAGGGAATCATGGAAAAGGCTTGAACTGTTAAAAACATCAATAAGCGATTTTTGAGTGAATACCTTCTAAAAAATGACCTGATGGAGAAAAGTTGAAAAATGACTCCAATAAATTGGGGAACAACTGTTCCCAGACCTGCAACAACTTCTGAGATTCCAAGTGCCAGCATAAAAGCACAAAAATAACTTTCGGCCATTCCAATATTTAAACTGGTGTACGTGGCATCTCGAAAAGAGGCGCGAATATGTTGTTTAGTGGAGATATGGGCCGTTTTGCTCATCTGACTGGCCTGTGATATTCTGAAGGTAACTTATTAAACAGAATATCGCCTCTCTTAATAAAACTAAACAGGAAAATGCGGCCAACTCATGAAGTACCTTAACCAAATCTTTTTTAAAGGTCTTATCGTTGTTCTGCCAATTACTCTTACATTTTATCTTCTATTTTGGGCCAGCATCAACATTGAATCGATTTTTGGCTCAGGTCTTAGACTTCTCATGGGTAAGGAGCTCTACATTCCTGGTTTAGGGATTGTTTTGACTATTGTTTTTGTTTTTTTAATCGGACTTCTGGTTAATAACTATATTACGGGTCGCTTTTTTTCTTGGTTGACTCAATCACTGGAAAAAATTCCGTTGTTTAAGGCGATCTATAATCCACTTAAAGATTTGATGGCACTAATTCCAGGCAGAAGCAGCAATAAGGACAAACCACAGCGGGTTGTACTGGTTCAGCTGGAGCATATTGGAGTCGAGGTCATGGGACTTGTGACAAGAGAAGATTTAGATGAGCTTCAAGATAATAGCAAAGTGACTGTTTATGTTCCTTTTAGTTACATGTTGGGCGGGATGACTCTGATTGTTCCTAAGGATAAGGTAAAAAAAGTTGATATGGCCGTTGATCAAGCCTTAAAACTTTCAGTTACGGCCTGGATTAAAGCGAATGAAGAAAAACGTGAGTGAATGTCCCATCTGCTTGGACTGTAATGCTCAGGAATATTCTCACGATAAATTTCGCAAATATTTGACTTGTTCCCACTGCGAGCTAATTTTTGTTCCACGAGATCAATTAATCACTACTGAGGCAGAAAAACACCGCTACGATTCCCACCAAAATGATGAAAACGATCTCCATTATAAGAATTATTTGATGCAAATGATGAATCAGATTATACCTGAGTTACAAGAGCAGGAAGTTGGACTCGATTTTGGGTGTGGAAGAACAGATCTTCTCTCCCAGCTTTTCAGGGATAAGAATTTTGAGATGGATTCATTCGATCTTTATTTTCTAGCTGATTCAAAAATTTGGGCCAAGAAGTATCATTTCATTATTTTATCTGAGGTGATTGAGCATTTAAGAGATCCTCTAGCAGAGCTTGAAAAATTGAGAAGGCTTCTTCTTCCAAACGGGAAAATTTTCATCAAAACCAAACTGCACCCAGAAGATAAAAGCTTATTCGATAATTGGTTTTACAAGCGAGATAGCACCCACATTCAGTTTTTTAATTCGAAATCTTTAAAGGTATTGGGGAGCAAGATTGATATGAGTGGGCCACAAATCAGAAGTGAAGATTTGGCATTTTTTACGGCATCATCGATTTAAAATAAGCAGACATATCGCTGATTAAATCAGGACGCATTTTCAATTCACGATATTTGATATTCGACATTTCAAAAATTTTCTTAGCGATAGAATTTTCAACGGTTCCTTCATATTTATCTGATAGGAATACGATCTCTTTGATTTGTACTGTCGCAAGCATTTTGGCGCATTCATGGCATGGAAACAATGTGACATAGCAGCGGGAGTTGGCCAAAGGTGCCTTAGCATGAAGAATAGCATTGGCCTCAGAATGAACGACGTAAGCGTATTTTTGCTGGTCGAGTGGAACAGATTTTATATTTCCCCAAGGAATTTTCGATTCATCAATTCCAGTAATTTGACCATTATAGCCCATGGATAACTGATGATTATTATCATCTACAAAGACACAGCCCACTTTTGTATTGGGATCTTTGCTCTTAAACGAGGCCATCATGGCCTGAAGCATGAAATACTCATCCCAGTTTAAATAGGAGGTTACGGGCACGAGATTGATATTTTCAGACATTTTTAGCTCAACATTTGTGATATTTCGAAGTATCTTTTATAGGTCAATAACTGTCAATCAAGGTGCTCATATGAAATACGAAATCCCTCGTGAAATGTTCAAACAACGTCTCGAAGACCGTTTAAACTTTGTTTTTGTTGATCTATTGCCAGCGGATCGTACTCCCGTGAAATTTGAAAATGTGGAGCATATTAATTATAGCTCTCAGTTTAAAAACGAATTTTCTCAAAAATATCCTAACAAGACACAAAACGTGATGCTCTTCAGTCTGCAAAAAGGCGATGATGCTCCGGCCAAAGCGGCCAATGACTTAGCCGATCTTGGTTACCACTTTGTTTACTACTACAACGGTACATCTGATGACGTAGTTTTAGATAAGGGTCTGAACTAGGTCGTGATAGATCGAAAGATCTTTCTCACAATAGATCAAACGCGTGAAAAATTAGAGTCTATTTCGCCCACTTATTGTGGAGCAAAATGGACTCAAGTGCTTTTTCAGTTTCATATTGGTAGGCTTCACAACTGCTGTCTAACCCCATCCCAACCAATCGACAAATCCGCCCTTTTTGAAAGTGAGCAGCTCGTCCATGAGCGAGAAGAATTTTTGAAGGGAAATAAAGTCAAAGAATGTGCTACCTGTTGGAATGCTGAGGAGAAGGGCTTTGTGAGTGATCGCTTGTCAAAATCCTCCGACCCGAGTGTGATTCCGTTATATCAATCAGAATCTCGGTTGGCCTCTAAAGGAGTCATTCCCACTTATATTGAATTAAGTCTTTCGAATCGATGTCAATTCAAGTGTGCGTATTGCTCTCCAGAAAATTCGAGCTCTCTTTATAACGAAGTCAAAGAATTTGGTCCTTATCGAACGACAGATGATTATGGACATGGAGATTACCTTTATCGAGGAGATAATTTTTTTCTTGAAACTGATGATAATCCCTACGTTGATGCATTTATCAACTGGTTTCCAGAAATATCCAGCAAATTAAAAGTTTTAAGATTTACTGGTGGAGAACCACTTTTGAGTCATCGCATTTTAGAGTTACTCGATTTACTCGTTCTGTATCCTGCTCCTGATTTGGAGTTGATTTTTAATTCTAATCTTGGCATTCAGCCCAAGATCCTTGAGCAGTTCATTAAACATTTAAAGAATCTTCCTCAAGGAAGCTTTGGGAAAATTTCTTTTGTTACCAGTATCGATGGCTGGGGAGAAGGGGCGAAACTTGCACGTTGGGGACTTTCGCTTGAGTCATTTGAAGAAAATTATTTGAAAGTCAGAGAGGAGTTGCCTGATTCTGAAATAAGATTCACTTGTACGGTGAATATTCTGGCGCTTCCTGATCTTAAAAATCTCCTCGTTAAGATTCTGGATTGGAAAAAAACTCAAAAATATTCTGATCAGATCCTGATAACGGCCTATCCACTTATTTATCCAGCCTTCTTGTCTGTTGGATGGTGTAAATCCAGATTTCAGGATGAAATAGTGGAGGTTTTAGATTTTATCAATCTTCATTTTGTTGGGGATGGAGAGGAAATTGGTTTTAAAACTGTGGAAAAAGATATGCTTGAAAAGGCCCTCGGGATTGAAAATGAAAACACTAAGGAAAAACAGTTAGTCGATTTCACCTTATTTATGCTGCAACATCAGCAAAGAAAAAAATGGACTGAGAGTGTTTTGCCTCTGAAAGTGAAGACTCTTCTGGCAGACGGGATCATTAATCTTACGGCAAACCTAGAACAAAAGACTCTCGATTCGATGACGGCACTAAAGGCCATATTATGGGTTTCAGGACCTATTGATCAAGTAAGAGAACAGCTCTCACAAGACATGAATGCAAGTCTTCTGAGCCCCTGGAAAGTGCTTGATGTTCAAAATGATCATGCTGAAAAGCTTAGCAATGATTGGTTTTTTTGGTGGATAGATCAAGGTCGTCCAGAAGTTGCTGATAAAATGGTTTCTTTATTTTCTGCAACTCGATTAGAGGTCTTTTTAGGGTATTTGCTGAAAACTCTACTCGTTTCGGATGAATCCTGGTGGCTTAAAGCAAGTCAGTGCCAAATGACACTCAAGTTAATGTCCTTAAAGGGACTTTTAAGACTTGCTGCCTTTTCAACTCATCCAATGCCTCCAGGACAACAAAAATTCTGGTATGCAGTGGATACCTGTCGGCCTGAATTTAGAAAGTAATTACCAGCGAGCGAATCTGCATTGGATATTTGCCCAGCCGCCAATGAAACGATTGAAAGCATTTGTTGATACAACTGCATATCTGTAGCTTCCTGCGGGCATTAATTGTTCTGCAAAAAATGCATTATAAATAGGACCAGCAACTGTTTGACCAAAAACTTGGCCATTACAGATGATGGGTTCATAGTAAGGGTTATAGACTTGGGCACTTACTTGGCCAGGAAGAACTGTGACTGAAGGATTTGAAAGGAAAAACTGAGCAAAAGCAGTTGAAGTCAAAGTGATCAACATAACTACCAAAGAAAGCTTAAATTTCATCGAAACCTCCGATTTAAAATCACAAAATTATTCCCCCTTATAGTTAGCCTTTGGGCATACTGTCAATCACCCAAGCTGACATTCCTTTTGATTAAGAGTAAAAGAGAAAAAATTATAGACCAGTGAAGAGGTAAGTTATGAATATTCCATCTCATTTTCCAACAGAGCCCAAGAAAATATGGGGCTATTTTCATGCCATAAATCAAATTCCTAGACCCTCAAGAAAAGAAGATAAATTCCGCGAGTTTATTTTACTGGAAGCTGCAAAATTGAAGCTCGAAACTCACGCAGATGAAGTTGGAAATGTAATTGTCTACGTGCCGGCCTCCAAAGGTTATGAAGACCACGAAACAGTGATTATCCAAAACCACATGGATATGGTGACTGATGCAACTCCTGACCGTCATATTAATTTTAACACTGACCCGATCATTACTTTGAGGGAGGGAGATTGGATCAAGGCAGATCGCACCACTCTTGGCGCGGACAATGGTATTGGTTGTGCTGCTGCTTTAGCCTTAATGGATGATTCAACGATTGATCACCCACCTTTAGAATTACTTTTTACAATGGATGAAGAAACCGGACTGAAAGGTGCCTGGGGAGTAGAGGCGAAGTACCTTAATGGGAAAAAGATGATCAACCTTGATACCGAAGAGTGGGGAAGCCTCTACATCGGTTGTGCAGGGGGAATTGATTACGAATTCAAAAAAAATATAAATATGGTTCCTGCTCAAATCGCCAATATGGGGGCGAGACTTGTTGTCGGAGGATTTCTAGGAGGCCATTCGGGAGTTGATATCCATGAGCAGCGGGGAAATGCCCTGAAATTTTTAATGGACTGGGTTAATACTTTGCCTAAAGATTCTTTTGAACTTTGTGAATGGAGAGGCGGAAAGGCCCATAACATTATTCCGCGTGATGCTTTTGCCTTGGTGAATTTGAAAGATATTAAATTCGCAGAGGAAGCTCTACAGAAAGTGATGATTCGTTGGAAGTCATTTATGCCTGAAACTGATCAAGCGTTTTTTGGTCAGATCACTCTTGAAGAGTCTGCTTTTCCTGAAGTGGTCTCAGTTCAAGATCAACAAAATGTTTTAAATTTCCTTTTGGCGTTTCCCCATGGAGTTCATGGCTATGATCTCGCAAGCAACAAGGAGATGGTGGCTTTAAGTAATAATCTTGCTATTTCTCTACTGGTTAGAGGACAATTTTATCTTGAAACTTCTTTACGTTTTTTTGACCGTGGAGAGTGTGTTGGTTTGGAAAATCAGGTCGTAGCCTTGGCAAACGGTTTTGGGATGGAGTTCTCTAAAAATGGAGAGTACCCCAGCTGGAAACCGGTTCATGAAAATAAGTTATTGGATATTTTTACTGAAAAATACCAGGAGCTTTTCCATTCTAAGGCTAAAATTACTGCCATTCATGCTGGGCTTGAGTGTGGGATTTTACGTGACAAAATCGGCCCCATAGATGCAGTCTCTTTCGGTCCAACGATTATGGGTGCCCATTCACCTCAGGAGCGGTTGTTGATCCCAACAGTTGCCCCATTTTGGGAATTATTAAAAGCAGTTCTAAAATCACTTTAAAGGATATTTATGATTTCTTACGAAAATTACAAAATCATTCACCTCGTTTCTATCGTTATTCTCCTCACAGGACTCTCGATTAGTTTTTATGGTGCTCAACAAAAGCACATCAAAATTCTTACTGGCATTGCCACTCTCATGTCCCTGGTTGGGGGAATGGGGCTTATGGCCCGGCTCAATATTGGGCATACTGGTGGATGGCCGCTTTGGATTCAAATCAAAATGGCTATTTGGTTTATCATTGGTATTGGTGGAGCGGTCGTAGCGAGACGATTTCCTAAATTTGGAAAGCCTGCTTATTTTCTTTCGATTTTTCTTTTCACAGTTGCGAGCATGATGGCCAATTATAAGTTCGAATAATTTTTCTTTTCATTTCTCTGCAATAGGCCGACAATTTAATTTATGATTCACGGTGTGTTGCAGATTTTTATTTATATTACATTAGCGGATGTTCTTTTGAGCTGGGTTCCTGATGTCAGGAAACAGCCTTGGGCCCAGAAACTGCACGAGTTCGCTAATATTCCTCAGAAACCGATTAGGGACTTGTTTCCTAAGGATCTTCCCATAGATCCAGCACCCATGATTATCATTATTCTGTGTCAGATCTTAATGCATCTATTTTAGGGAGAGAAATGGACTGTATCGAACTGATGGTCGCTGAGACCTTTAAACATTTTCATGAAAATTTCTCAGATGCTGAAGCTTCGACGGTCCAAGTTGTTCCTGAAATCAGCGATGAGGTCAACGAATATCCAGCGGAACCTGGTCTACTTTATCATCTTCAAAAGTCAGCTTCACTATTTGTCATTAGAACCTTGGTTTCCAAGAACATTCGCGATGATTACCAGAAAATTGTAGAAAATCCCGAGGATTATCCAAGTCTTCGACTTCTTGACGGTGAATCAGGGGATTTTGAGAAAAAATTGCGTTTCTTTATGCTTGAGAATCATTTGCAGGCCGAAATTATCCATGATCAAATTTCTAACCGCAGATTTCCTATTAATGAGGAAATCATGTGCAATTTGTCGGATCCCGGTTTTAGCTGGTGGCTGACAAAAAAAATTGATGGCTTCCAAATCTCCTTCACACTTTCAGTTTCCCCTGAGCAGGATACTGTTAAGTTGGGGCCGATTGGGGACCATCAACTCGCTTTGCGGGGGTTTCAGCAGATGGAAAGCCTAATGCAGGAAGCCGGTTTGGATTTGAACATTCAAAACGAAACTAATCGCGTTCAATTTAATGAAGGTGAGCAGTTTTTACTCGAAGAGCTCAAAGATCTTTTTGAGTTTGGTGTCGTCGGTGAAGGAATGGTAGATCTATTTAAGCTTCTCGCTCGACGAATTAGTGATCATTCTCAACTTGAAACTCTCTGGCTATATCTCCAGGAAGTTGCGGCCATGAGAAGATTCTGGATTCAGATTCAATTTGATTTAGGAAATGACTAGATTTAGTGTTTCGTCGACTTCAGGCTTTCTTCATGCTTAGCAGCAAGATAACCAGTGACCATTAATTGCGCCAACATTCCTAGTTCCTCGTCGTCAGTGATTCCATAAAAATTTTCAATATGGTGAACGAAAAGTTCCACATCATCATCTTTAAGATGTTTTTCAACCATGACCATCATGTCTTCAGATTCCATTTTCTCGAGTGACGAAAAAAAAGAAGTAAGGATTTGTTGTTTTTCACTGCTCATTTCGGATTCCTTAGTGCCATTTTTGCACCACGTAATTTCTTGTTGTCATTTAATTTCACACGTGAGACCAATCGATTAATCCTTTGTATTCTAAGTAACTATTGCTTAGAATCTTTGGCTAATTCAATTTAAATGATTGTAAGGAAGGCGACACCAGTATGAAAAGCACTTTTCTTTTGTTAGTGATCCTAGGAACTCTGGTGAGCTCGCAAGCTTTTGGTAAAAATAAAAATCCGACTCCTAAACCGCTTAGAGTTAAGAAATCTGCATTGACTGCTCCTGCTAAACCTCAAACTTTGACTACGCTAACACCTGTTTCGTCTCAACCTGCTGAAGCACCTAAGTCCTCATTTGATAAGTTTTACGAAAGACTAAGCATTGGTTATTTTGGCTCACTCACTTCACCAAACCTAGAAACTTGGGATGCTCGGCGTGGGGCCACTTCCCCTGCATTTTCGGGAAAAACCAACAATGATACCTACCCACTAAATTTGTGGAGTCAGGTAAACTTTGGCTATAGCTTTGGGGGCAAATTCAAATTTAACGTGATTCCCCGTTTTACGACATTCTTGAATAAGGCTCCTGATCAGGACCCTGGTGAAAGAGGTATGGTTATTTTGGAAGATGCTCTCGTAGGTTTTTCAGGGGTGATTTATGCCTCTGAAGACAAAAAGTTCAACTGGTTTTTCCGTCCCGGTATCAGGCTACCCACCAGTCACGCAACAAGACATTATAATGATGCCACATTCGGAAGACTTACTTATAACATCGAATTTTTAAACGTATTTTCTTATGACTTTAACTCCAAGTGGCAGATCGCTGTAACTTCTCAGGATCGTTACTGGATTTTTGAAAACCGCTACAATGCTTCAAGAAACCGTTTTTATACTGCTCCGTACATTACTTACACGATCAATGATACGACCAAGATCCAGGCCTATTATGAAAACATGCTGGAAAACAATAAGCGTTGGAAATCAATTAACGGAAAAAATCCGAGTTACCGTAACGTTTGGCAGAATGCTTATATTGGTATCGCGAAAGATATTACTCCCAAACTGAACGTTTATCCGTTTATCTCAGCTTTTGTGAACGATGTTCCTTTCTCGACTCAGTCTTTCTGGTTGGGTCTGTGGGTTTCTTACCAAATTAAATAGTCAGGAAGGGCCTAAGGGCCCCTCATTTTACTGAATCCTTGTAATTTTTACCTGTTGGCCAACTCTCAGTAACGCGCTATTTACATTCCGAAACAAGGCGTGCTAAATAGCCCTTAGCCGTACATTTGTTTGCCTTGTTCTCCCACCCGGATCTTTGTCTGTGTCTTAAAGGTCTAAGTGGTTCCCAAGGTTGTTTAGAGACCATAGACCGTCTCTTATCATTCAAAAAAACGCATAAATTTATTTTTCTCTAAAGGAGAAACGCATGTCTTTTACATCCCTCGGACTCAAAGAGTCTTCTCTCAAAGCTATTACCAAAATGGGTTATGAAAACCCTTCAGAAATTCAGGCTCAAGCGATCCCTGTTCTTTTGGCAGGTGATATCGATTTTATTGGTCAGGCCCAGACTGGTTCTGGAAAGACTGCCGCTTTCGTGCTTCCACTTTTACAAAAATTGGATTTTAAATCTCCGACACTTCAGGCGATTGTACTTGCTCCCACTCGTGAGCTTGCCAACCAGATTCACGAAGAGATTCAGAAGCTTTCAGCTTTTGAGCCGATCCGTTCGATGTCAGTTTACGGTGGTACTTCTACTGGTCTTCAAATTAAAGATCTTAAAGCAAAAAAACCACAAATCGTTGTTGGTACTCCTGGACGAGTTACTGATTTGATTGAACGTGGTGTTTTAAAATTTGAAAATACAAAATTCGTCGTGCTTGATGAAGCTGATGAGATGCTTGATATGGGCTTTTTTGATGACGTTACAGACATCATTGCAAAAATTCCTGAAAAGAAAATCTGGATGTTCTCGGCCACTATGCCAGGGCCAATTGCTAATCTCGTTGCTCGTGAGTTCAACAATCCGGTTATCGTAAGAGTGACTAAAAAAGTTTTAACTGCTGATTCAGTTGAGCAGCAAGCCGTTGTTGTTCGTCGTGAGAATGGAATCGAAGCTCTTTGCCGTTATATGGATTTCTCTGACAATATGTACGCGATTATTTTTACGAGAACGAAAATTGGTGCAAAAGAACTTACTGATGAGTTAAATGCTCGCGGTTATCCTACAGACGCTCTTCACGGAGACATGGATCAAGCTGCTCGTGATATGACGATGAGAAAATTTAAAGAAAAGAAAATTAACCTTCTTGTTTGTACTGACGTTGCGGCCCGTGGGATTGATGTGAACAACCTCACTCACGTAATTAACTTTGGTCTTCCACAAGATAATGAGTCATATGTTCACCGTATTGGTCGTACTGGTCGCGGTGGTTCTAAAGGGATTTCTCTCTCTATTATTGAGCCATCTGAACAAAGCCGCGTGGGTCAAATTGAAAGACTTACGAAAGCTCAAATTCAGCGCGTAGAACTTCCACGAGTCAGCGAAATTCGCGAAAAAATTATCGAGAAATCGATGGTTCGTTTTACTGATCATGTTTCAAACTTTAAAGATGAAGAGGCGATGCACTTTGATTCTTTCAAAACTAAGTTTGATGCTCTTGATAAGGCCGACCTTATCAAAGGTATCTATGGTTTTATGTTTGAGAACACTCTTAAGCGTTACCAGAAAGCTCAAGATATTGACGTTGCTGCCCGTCCACAAGGTGGAGAAAGAGGAGGCGTTCGCGTCACTTCTGGGATGCAAAGATTTTTTATCAACCTTGGAACAATGGATGGAGTCTCTTCAGGAGATCTTCTTAAATTTGTTGCTCAAGCTGCAGGAATTAACGGTAAAGAAATTGGGCGTATTGATACCAAAGAAAAATTCGCTTTCATTGAAGCTAATTCGGTTTACACCGATGCCATCATGAACCTCAAAGGTGAAATGTTTGGTAATCGTCGAGTGAGTATTGAGCTTGCAGAAGCTCCATCTAACTTTGGTGGTGGACGTCCAAGCTATAGTGGTGGTCGTGGCGGCGGAAGTCGCTCGGGCGGTCGCTCTTACGGTGGTCCAAGCCGTGGTCCTAGTCGTTACTAATTTTTGATTTTCCATAGGGGCACTCGTCGAGTGCCCCTTTCAAACAGGTAAAAATTTCTTCTTCCTAAGCCATTGTAAGCATTAGCCGACCATGTTAAATTAAAATAACACACAAACCCAATTGAAATGGGCTACTAGTGCTCAAAAATACAGGAAGTATTTTGCGTGGAATTAAGAATGAACCGACCGGCCTATGATGAATATGAAGAAGTAGAGTCTCCTTTCGCGGCTAGATCATCTGATAAATCTATTCCCCGTGACAGATTACGTACTCGAAAAAATGTTTTTAATCGTCCGTTTGCGGCGGAAGCTACTTCTGCGCCTTTAATCGTTGAAACCAAGTCCTCTCGAAAATCTGTTGGCCATGCTGATATGACGGATATGCTTGAGCATCGTCAAAGCTCGTTGGGTGAAACTGAAATTGAATATCTTGAAGAAGATGAAGAAGAGGAAGAAGAAAGACGCCCGGCGACTCGGTCTTCAACAAAGAAAAATACTAAAACGAAAAAAAATCTTTTACCAAAAATCGCCTGGTCAGTAGTAGGTCTTTTGGTTCTGCGATTGATCTGTATGGATCGTGGAGTTTGGGATTACTTTGCTACAGAAGGTGATATTCGTGAGAAACAAAGCGAATTGAAATCTGTTCAAGACGAAAACAAGTCACTCAAAGTCGAAATCTCACGTATTCAATTAGATAAAAATTATCAGCGTCATCTTGCTAAAGATCATCTCGGCGTAATTGCGGCCGATGAGTTTTTGATTCTTTTTGCTGGTGAAACAAATGAATCTTCTGAGACTGAAAAAAATCCCAACGAAATCTAATTTGTCCCTTTAAGTGAGAGCTTGATTCGCTCTTCTGTTTCCTGAAGATTCAAGGACGACTTCCATTGTAATTGATCGCCAATTTTTAGTTTCGCCGATACTGGTGACGTAGCCTTCATTTCTAGAACATAACGTCCCCATGCGCCTCTGGCCCTGGGAATAAGATCGGGATTCGCTCTTCCAACGTAGAAGGGAAGTTTCCGAATGATGTCGAGAATTTTGAGATCTTTGTCCAAATAAAACAAATCAAGATCAAAGTAAGTATCAGGCATCCAGAAATGCATTTCTTGGTCATTTAAATAAAAGAAAAGCATTCCCTGATTGTCAGAAAAATTCTCAGGTTTCACACCCGAGAGGCCCTGCTCCATATCCTTAGGCATGTAGACCAAACTCGTTTGGATTAGCTCTCCAGCGGGAGTTTGTAGCTCAAGGGACTTCAGAGGGTCCTGTGACTCGCTTTGGCAGGCCGAAAGACTCAAAAGGAGTAGGAGAGTAAGAAATTTTCTCATGAAGTTTATTCCTGATTCGGGTATGATTCTAGCTTCAAGTCTAAGAGAAGTGTGAGGAGTTTTCAAATGGGATCATCAAAAAATTTGGCCGGTTCATTACGTACGCATCACTGTGGTGAGTTACGGGAATCCGATATCGGTAAAACAGTTACTCTGTGTGGGTGGATGAATAAATACCGAAACCTCGGTAGTCTTCACTTCATCGATTTAAGAGATCGTTATGGAATCACTCAATTGGGCTTTGAAGCATTTAAAGGTGATATTAATGAACTTCGTTCTTTTTCACTAGAATCAGTTCTCATGGCAACGGGAAAAGTAATTGCCCGGCCTGATTCAGCAAAAAATGCAGGAATGGGGACTGGTATCGTGGAAGTTCAAGTCGAAGAAATTAAATTACTTTCACTCGCCGAAGAAGTTCCTTTCCTTCCTCATGGTATGGTTCCAGCAACAGAAGATCTTCGTCTTCGTTACCGCTACTTAGATCTGCGCTCTAAAAAACTTCAAGATATTCTTCAGCTGCGTTCAAAAACAGCTCGTAATGTCCGTGAGTCTCTTTATGCTTTGGATTTTACCGAAGTAGAAACTCCCATCCTTTATAAAACGACTCCTGAAGGTGCTCGTGACTATATTGTTCCTTCGCGCGTGCATCCGGGAAAAGTTTATGCCCTTCCGCAGTCACCACAAACACTCAAGCAACTTTTGATGATCGCCAATACTGATAAGTACTTTCAACTTTGTCGTTGTTTTCGTGATGAAGACCTTCGTGCTGATCGTCAGCCTGAATTTACTCAAGTCGATATCGAAGTTTCATTTCCCACTTTAGAGTATATGAAAAACTTAGCAACACATGTGATGAAGCATGTTTTTAGTTTGCCTGAAAGTTTTGAGATGAAATCAATTGCCTATGACGAAGTCATGAGGGATTACGGATCGGATAAACCAGATGTTCGTTTTGCGCTTAAGCAAATGATCGTAACTGATTTGTTTAAAAATTCGGCTTTCACAACTTTCTCAGAAGTGGCTTCTGCAAAATATGGGATGGTAAAGGCGACGTTCCTTCCCACATCTATGGGAACGCTCGCGCGTAAAGACATTGATGGCCTAGCGGAAGTGGTGAAGCCTTACGGTGGTAAAGGTGTGGCATGGTTTAAAGTCGAAAACAATGCTGTGACTGGGGGAATTTCAAAATTCATTGATGCAAATCTTTTAAACGCACTTTATGAAAAATCGATTGAGAAGGGTGATGGACTCTGGTTTTTCACTGCTGATAAAAATGAAAATATTGCGCATGATTGTTCAGATGCAATCAGACGTCACCTTGGTAAGTCGCTCAAACTGATTGATTATGATCAGTATGCATTTCTATGGGTCTACGACTTTCCACTTTTTGATTATGATGCTGACGCCAATACACTCCATGCGAAACACCATCCTTTCACACGTCCGAAGGATGAGGATATGGAGCTTTATTATTCCAATGATAAATCTAAGGTAAAAGACGTTAAGGCCTATGCCTACGACATCGTTTGTAATGGGTATGAGTTGGGCGGCGGTTCGATGAGGATTTTTGATAACAAACAACAGTCTCGCATGTTTGAACTCCTAGGCTTTACGCCTGAAGATGCTCAACATCAGTTTGGATTTTTTATTGAAGCTCTAAAATACGGAACTCCTCCTCATGCTGGGATGGCCTTCGGTTTAGACCGATTGATTATGCTCCTTGCTAAGACCGATTCTATTCGTGACGTGATCGCCTTCCCTAAGACTGCGTCGGCTACGGATTTGATGGCAAGTGCCCCCTCTAAGCCAAGTGATGCTCAGACCAAGGAATTAGGCTTTAAATGGTTAGGTGAATAGCTGTTGTATTTTTGACCAAGCTTTATTGAGACATTGTCTAATCTCCTTACTCTCTCCTTAATGGACCTCAAATGCCTCTATAGTTTAAGATGTCTTAAACTATAGAGGTGCTTTTAATCTAAAATCATCTTTGTAATAACTCTGATTTCGTGGGTAGAGAGAATCTACCAATCGGATTGTTATGAACGACCTTACTATCGGAAATCCTGATTATACCTTTCTAATTGCAGGCCCATGCGCCATTGAATCAACTGAACAACTCGAATTAATTTTGAATTCGTCTCATCCTCCGAAGATCGTCCGTGGTGGAATTTTCAAAATGAGAACTAATAAAAATTCGTTCCAGGGATTAAATGAAAAGGGAATAGATATCATTCAAGAATTAAAACGAAGGCATGACTTTCATTTTGTAACGGAGGTTTCGGATCCCCGACAAATCGAAAAAGTCAGCTCGATTACGAGTATGTTTCAAGTCGGAGCAAGAAGTATGTATAACTACGAACTTCTTAAAGAATTAGAACTTCACAAAAAGCCAGTCATTTTGAAGCGAGCTTTTAGTGCAACGATTGATGAATGGTTGGGTGCTGCAGAATACCTTAAGGGCCTAGGAGATCAAAATATCATTCTTTGTGAAAGAGGAATTCGCTCCTTTGATCATAAATTACGAAACATGCTGGATCTGGGAAGTGTGATCTATCTTAAAAAAAATGCACCTTACCCTGTAATTGTAGATCCCTCGCATGCCATGGGGAATTCTCAATATGTGATTCAGGCAAGCTTGGCGGCGATAGCTGCGGGTGCAGATGGGTTGATAGTAGAGGTGCATCCAAATCCCGAAATGGCCATGTCGGATGGACAACAATCATTATCGCTTCCTCTCTACAGTGAGCTAGTTGAAAAATGCTCCAAGCTATCACTAGTTTTAAACAAAAAACTTCAGGTCTAGTTATGTCAAAATCAATTTTTATTAAAAAGATGTTTAACGATATTTCTCCTTGGTACGACACCCTGAATGATGTGTTGTCGCTTTCCACCCATCGCTGGTGGAAGAGGGCATTTGTTCAAAAGGTCATGTCCACGGAACATCAGCGTATTTTAGATTGTGCTACTGGTACGGGTGATATTGCTTTTTTAATGGAAAAAAAAAGCGAAGCCTCAATCGTAGCAATAGATTTTTCAGAAAAGATGATTCAATACGCCCAAGGAAGAGCAAAGAAGAATAAGTCAAACGTACAGTTTTCGGTCGACGATATTAGTCGTTTAACATTTGCAGATAAAAGCTTTGATGCAGTCACTGTTTCATTCGGAATCAGGAACGTGGAGGAAGTAGAGAAAGGATTAAAAGAATTAAGCAGGGTTTCTCGAAATATTTATATTTTAGAATTCGGACAGCCCAAGAATTGGCTCATTTCAAAAATCTATTTTACTTCACTCAAACTCTATTTCCCTCTGTTTTCTCTGTTCTCAGGTCGATCGGATGCCTACGAATATCTTATTCAATCTTCTCAGACTTTTCCAAGTGGAGATGGTTTTATCGAATTATTGAAAAAAAATACAACATTTCAACATTTTAAATACACGCCCTTGTTTTTCGGGGTGGTTTATATTTATCAAGCATCAAATGAGGCAATATGATTTCACCACTTTTTAACCCTCAATCATGGCAGGAAATAACGTCATTAAAATTTGAAGACATTACTCTTCATAAGTCGAAAATTACTGGCGCCGTAAGAATAGCCTTTAATCGGCCCGAAGTTCGAAATGCTTTTCGTCCTAAAACTGTAGACGAATTGCTAAAGGCCCTTCATTGGTCACAGGCCCAGAATGATGTGGGAGTGATTCTCTTAACCGGCAATGGACCTTCGGTTAAAGATGGTGGCTTTGCTTTTAGTGCAGGCGGAGATCAAAACGTAAGAGGAGAAACAGGCTATGAGTACGAAGAAGAAAATGCAGGCATGATTCATGGGCGCTTACATATTCTTGAAGTGCAAAGAATGATTCGCTTCATGCCTAAAGTCGTGATTGCTCTCGTTCCAGGATGGGCGGTGGGCGGAGGGCATTCCCTGCACTGTGTTTGCGACCTGACTCTTGCTTCAAAGGAGCACGCTAAATTCAGGCAAACTGATCCCGATGTCGCTAGTTTTGATGGGGGGTTTGGTTCGGCTTATCTCGCTCGTCAAGTGGGTCAAAAAAGAGCACGAGAAATATTTTTTATGGGATTTGAATATAGTGCTCAGGAAGCTTTTGAAATGGGGATGGTGAATAAAGTTGTTCCTCACCTGGAGCTAGAACAAGAAGGTATTCGGTGGGCAGAACTGATATGTCAAAAATCCCCAACAGCAATCAAGATGCTTAAATTTGGATTTAATCTAATTGATGATGGGCTGGTCGGTCAGCAAATTTATGCCGGAGAAGCCACGCGACTCGCCTATGGGACACCTGAAGCAAAAGAAGGTAAGGAGGCATTTCTGCAAAAACGAAATCCTGACTTCAAACCTTTTCCCTGGGTATTTTAATGGACGAATCTCCACTCCATCTTAGAGTCGATTTTATAGACAATCTCTTTGAGGATCTTGGAGCTTTTTTTGCTTGTCCCGAAAATGATGAAATCATCTTGGCCTGCGGAGGAGAGATTAACGATTGGTTGCAAGAAGAAGCGGATATTCCGCCCAATGTGTTTTACTTCACAACTTTTTACAACAAACAAATCCATATCTATACTCCTTCAACTATTCTGAAAGTGAAGCGTGAAGTTTTAATAAATAGCTTAGTGAAGTATCAATCCTGTCAAAATAGACTTTCTCCTTTAAATAACTATGATTCGTTATTTGTAAATGATTTTCAGTCCTTCAGGAGAATGCCTGAGGTGGACTTAAAGAAAGTCGTTTTATGCTCTCGAGAAGACTTTCATGTAACAGAAAAAAATAATCAAAAACTAAGAACACTTTGGCGCTCCTTGATCGTACCAAACTCATATGCCTATGGGATTTGGGCCGCTAATCATGGCCTGATCGGTGCAACTCCGGAATTACTTTTTGAAGTCGCTGGAAACAAATTAGAGACTTTTGCGCTCGCAGGAACCGCAAAAAAAGAGAACGCTGAACAACTTATGCATTCAGAGAAAGATCGCCTTGAACATCAATTTGTTGTTGATGATATTTTTGAGAAAATCTCGGAGCTTAATTATTCTCCAAGCGTAGGAGAAACGGGATTAGCGAGCTATGGTCGTATGGTTCATTTGAAAACACCTTTATCCGTTCAGCATGTTGGCAATTTAAACTTATCTTTAATCATCTCAAAACTTTCTCCTACCGCTGCACTTTCTGGGTATCCCTCTGCTCTATCGCTCCAAGCGCTCTCTCAAAATAGTTATGGCAGAAAATTTCCTGACCGTATCTTTGGCGGCTGCTTTGGCTTCTCAGGTGCTGAGAAAAAATGTGTCGTTATGATTCGAAATGTTCAATGGAAAGAGGACCTTTTTTTTATAGAAACTGGCGCTGGTATCATTCATTCGTCTGTTTTAGAAAAAGAACTTAGTGAAATTCAATTTAAACGGCAAGTTGTGCGTGAGCTACTTGTATGATTTTAAATGATCTAGAACATATCTACTTTTGCACAGGGGCCAGAAATAGCGCTCTTTTAGATCATTTTCCTGAAAATAAAATTACTTTTGAAATCGATGAAAGGATTGCCAGTTTTAAGGCATTGGGGAGAACTAAAATAAATGAGACCCCAGTAGCGGTTTGTACGACTTCTGGAACTGCGGTTTCAGAATGTCTTTCCGCTATGATTGAAGCCGCATATTCCGATTTGCCTTTGGTACTCATTACTGGTGATCGGCCATTGGCCTTAAGGGGAACAGGGGCTCCGCAAACAATAGACCATGAGATTATTACCAGAGGGGTTAGAGGAGAATATCTCGAATTAACCTTGAAAGAATTTACTACTTTTAATTTCAATCTAAAGGGAAGGGTGTTTCCTCTTCATATCAACGTCTTGGTAGGCGAAGACGCCCAAGATGAGTCTCAAATAGTGATGCGTGAAGATTTTCAGAGCCTCATTCATTTTTTAAAAAATAAGAAAAAGCCATTATTTTTAATCTCACATGAATCCAGATCAATTCGACCCCTCGTCTTAAAGTTTTCTGAAAAAAATATTCTGTTC
>CANFNN010000010.1 GCA_947448095.1 Bacteriovoracaceae bacterium
GAATAATTCTATCCACGACGTTAGTTAATAAACTTCGATCATGCGAAATAAGCATAAAGGTTTTACGTGAAGACTGAATCTCTTCTTCAAAATCCTGAATGGTTTCAAGATCCAGATGGTTGGTAGGCTCATCCCAGAGAATTAATTCCTGAGGAGCTGAGAGACCTAAGCTAAGGGCCACTTTTCTTTGTTCTCCACCAGAGAGAGAACTCATGCTGCGCTCGTAGTTCTCCATACCAAAGAATTTTAAATAACTTATATACTGAGCATGGACTTTATCTTCGCCCAGTTTATGCAATTCTTCGTAAATATGACTTTGCTCATTGATGAGTTTATCAAAATTACCTTCACCACTTCCAAGCATTTCATTAATTATGTCTAAGCGAAGTTTTAAAACCTTCATCTCGGGATGATATTCAAAGAAATAATTCTCAATCGTCCAGCCACTTAAATTGGTCAACTCTTGAGGAACGTAGAAAAAAGAAAAATCTTTATTCTTATCGTAGATAAATCCTGGCACCGATTTATCCGGAGTCACAAGACCTGCAATGACTTTAAAAAGAGAAGATTTACCATGACCATTTAGGCCTAGCACCCCAATCTTGTCCCCCTGATTCAAGGTGAAAGTGACATCCTGAAAAATCGTCTTATGGGGATAGGAAAGGTTTAAATTTTGAAGAGTTAGAAGTGTTGTCATGCGCCTATAGTACAAAAATTCAGATACATAGGCGATGCCTAATCGCGCATGGCCTAAGAAAACATTAAAATAAAACATCGTAACCAGCTGAAATCATGAGTCAGTAGCGGTTAATAAAATAGAAGTAAATGCCGAAAAGACCAGACTATGAAAATAATTAATCTACTTAGCATATTACTCATGATTAGTACTGCGGCATTTGCAGATGAGGATATTAATGAGTTCTTCACCAAAAGTTTTGAGACATGTGATTTAAACAAAACGGCCAATAGCGAAGCGATAGAAAACAGTTCAGTCAACATGGTCGGACCAAAGCCTCAAATCGATACTCCGAAATGTAACACGGTCCTAACACCTCTAGAACTTTATGAGCTTTGGACAAAAAATAATCCAAATATGACGAAGGACAATTTAGATCTAACAAATCTAAATCCTAAATTAAATGAAAAAGAAAAAGACTGGTTTTCCAAATTTTTTGTGGTTTATATGGCAAAGAAACAAGCTGAAGCAAAGCTTAATCAGGCAACAACAAAGAATAGTGAGACGGAAATAAATCTTTTTACGCTAGAGAGAACGGTTTGGGATGCGTGTATCAAGGCATTAAAAAATTCACCTGGAAAAATGATAAGTGATTATACTGAATGTGCAAAACTCGAAGAGAAAATCAATTCTGACCAAGCACAAATGATGAAAGATGATCCGACTCAAGAAAAATTAATAAAAGGGATTTTCGCAGGCGGAGAAGAGAAGTTCTTAAAGAAAAAAAATCAGAGCAAGCATTCCGACAGCGGTTCGAGCACTGTGACTGAAAGCATTTCTTCTGGCAATAGCCAGACAGAAATTCTTAATCTGAAACCCAAGGTCTTGAACAGCACGATTACAATTGGTTCAACAGAGCATATACAGTCGAGTTCAAATATTCCGACGAATGATTCAGGACTTGTTGGTCCAACGGAAAAAAACACTCAACCTGTAACGTCTGAAAACAAGCCTAATTCATCTGCAGCTGAGAAGATTAAACCAATCGAATGCGAAGAAAAGCTTTCAAGCGAAGTTGCCGCGCTGTTGAGTGATAAATCTAAAAACATCATCGGTCTTCAGTTTGAATTGACCACTCTCAAAATGGCATCTTTAAGCGTTTCGGAGGGAGAAAAGACTTTTGAGGGCCTGATAAAGAAAAAATCGAAAGACTTAAAAGCGATAGACGATGGCAGCATTGATAAAATGAATCAATTGTATAAAAAACATGGCCTAGCTGAGGATGCGAAGAAAATTTCCGAGGCTTTAAAACTAAAGGCTACTGATTCAAACTACTACAACAAACAAAAACGTTTTTTCAACAATGACTCCTCGGCTTTTCTGATGGCCTATCAGCAGATAAACCCTTCGTCCCCCATAAAAGAGAGCGATATTTCAGTCTTATGGTTTATGGACAAGGTTTCAGACAAAGCCCAAAAGCAAAATAAAGAATATTCATCCGCACATAACAGAACAAATCTTTCAACCAGGATCGCCCAGTACACAGGTGCCATTGACCCCAAAAAGACACTTGATAAAACCAAGCTCGATGAGATGGTAAAAAAACAAAAAGATAAAATTGATCATGAGTTTTTGGCCATGATTGAAAACTTTAAGAAGAATAACGCAGACTGCTTCAATGAACTTTTTGGTGGAGCACCAGAAGATTCTGAATGTAATCTCAACAAAGTCGAAGATGTTTTTGGGAATCTTTTAGCAGTTAATTCGAAAATTTCCTCGACTGACCTGGTTGACTTGGACGGAAAGCTATCAGGAAAAATCAATCAAGCGAGTTTTAGTATTGCGAGATACGTTGATTCTGCAGTAATCCCCGCTGTAAAAGAGAACGATAAGGCAGTAGAAGTTATTCCCGCGGTCGCACAGAAAGTTGACCCGACCATTACGACCAAAGAGGAAGTTAAAAAAGAAGTGAAAGAAGAGGCCCAAGAGGAAACAGAAGACCAGAATGATATTTCTAAATTAGAATGAACTATCCGAAAAGTGACTTCATCGTATCGAACATTTTAGCTTTTGAGAGATAGTTTTTGATGAAAAGCTTATTCTCTGGCTTGTACCAGAAGAAGAATGTTCTCTGCTTCGTTTTCTCATCCAAAGAAATAGCTGTATCAACTTTTTTCAACGTGTAGGGATGATAGCCAGAATAATAAATCTCCGTCGCAACAGTCATTGGCGTAGGAGTAAAATCCTGAATCTGCTCAAGCTTGTAGCCTAAAGCTTTTGTTTTTGCGGCAAGCTTCGCCATATCTTCCGGAGTACATCCTGGATGACTTGAAATAAAATACGGAATAATTTCCTGCTTAATACCTTTTTTGCGACTGACTTCTTCAAATTTAGTTTTGAATTTATAAAAGTAATCAAAGCTAGGCTTTCGCATGACCTTTAAAACTTCATCTTCAGTATGTTCAGGCGCAACTTTTAGACGTCCAGAAACGTGATGTGTAATGAGCTGCTCTACGTACGTTTCATCTTCTTTGGGATGACTTGAGCGAGGATCAAACATCAGATCATACCTAAGGCCTGAACTCACAAAAGCTTTCTTGACCTGAGGATGCTTACTTACTTGCTTGTAGAGTTCTGTCATCTTTTCTGGATTGGTATCAAGATTTTTACAGATTTGCGGGAAGACACATGAGGGAGCGGCACACCTGTCGCAAACTTCCTGATCAATTCCCTTCATTTGGTACATATTGGCAGAAGGTCCACCCAGATCAGAGATATAACCTTTGTAATCTGGCATTCTCACAACGTGATCAAGCTCTTTCATAATAGAAGTCGTCGAGCGTGAAGCGATCATTTTTCCTTGGTGAGCAGAAATTGTACAAAAACTGCATCCCCCAAAACAACCACGATGGGTATTGATGGAAAATTTAATCATATCAAAAGCTGAAATCGCTCCCCTATCTTTATACTTCGGGTGAGGAAGGCGGGTATAGGGAAGATCAAAAGAGGCATCAATCTCTTTTTCTGTCATGGTTTGATAAGGAGGATTAATAACAAGATTCTTGCCTGCTACTTTCTGAGTTAATCGTTTGGCAAACTGCTTATTACTTTCCACTTCCACGTGCATGAAATTTTTTGAATAGGCTTTTTTATCAACCAGACACTCCTCATGGCCTGTCAGTTCAAAGGTTTCCCACTGTTTATTCTTAGGAAGCTCTTCATTTTCATCAATGAGAAATGCCGTTTGAGGAATGGTTTTCAGCGTATTAAAAGGAACACCTTTAACCAGGTATCTGATGAGGTCACGAATCGGTTGCTCGCCCATTCCATAGATTAAGAGATCTGCTCCAGAGGTAGTCAAAATATTGGGCATGAGACGATCAGACCAAAAATCATAATGAGTCACGCGCCTAAGTGAAGCTTCAATTCCCCCCAGAACAACAGGAACGTCAGGATAGAGTCCTTTTAAAGTTTGTGCATAAACGGTGGTTGCGTAATCAGGCCTAAAGTCAGGAGAGCCACCTGGAGTATAGGCATCATTCGAGCGAAGGCGCTTTCCAGCAGTATACTTATTGACCATGGAATCCATATTCCCTGAGGTCACCCCAAAGAATAGTTTTGGTTTCCCAAATTTCTTAAAATCTCTAAGGTCATCTTGCCAGTTCGGTTGAGCTATAATCGCAACTTTTAGGCCCAAAGATTCAAAAATTCGTCCCATGACTGCGGCCCCAAAGGCCGGATGGTCGACGTAGGCATCGCCTGTGATGAGAATAATATCTAATTCATCCCAGCCGCGCTTCTTCGCCTCTTTAACAGTGGTGGGTAACCATGCCGTGATGGGTAGTTCATTTGGGTCTATCTTTTCCATGGGGGGCAATCTACGCATAAGATTGTCAAAAGACAATTAACTGGAAGAAATTACATGTTCTCAGTCAGATCAAGGCCTTATCCTCGAAGATTTTCCAGGCAGGTGTTCTCAAAAAGGGTAAAAAGGTCTTCTAGGGGCGTATCAATGAACTTTAATTTGATGTCACTTAAGACATCAATGGGGTGACGCTCACTCTCCATTAAGATTTGGTAAGCGATCTCTTGAGCAGTCATTAAGCATTTTGCCAGAGGCAAAAGATTGGGAGAAATCTCTTTCGGAAACCCTACCCCGGTCAAAGAGCCGTGATGCTGCTTTATAATCATTATGGAGTCATAAGGCGCGTTCTGATATTTACTCATGAGTTCACTGGCCTGAAGAGCATGCTCATTAGTTATCTTTTGCTCTACAAGACGAATTTTTTTCTGTTGCTCAGTTGACCGGATATGAATGTGCCCAGGTGTTTTTAAGGTATAGTCGCAGAACATCGAAGCAAAAACAATTTTAGGAATACAGTCACGCTTATTATTAATCTCCATCACATCCACAATCTGAATTGCAATGAAACTCGTTAGCTCCATTAAACGATAATGAAACGACAGGTCTGTTTGAGTCCGAAGTTGTTTTAAAAATTTCGAAAAATTATCTTTTCCTGATGAAACATCAACCGTAATTTGATTGAGCACACTCTCACAAACTTCAACCACTCTGGGTTTAAATCCCAATTTCTCAACAATTTGCTGGGTCGTGAGAAAAACATCATTCGTAGCAACAAGCTTCTCATCGATTGTAGAATATTCCTGATCGACTCGATTAATCATGTTATTAATCAGCATCATGGAAAAATCACGATTATGTTTTCTTTCAAAATGTAAGTCCGTTACCCCGTTTGACATAAAACTTGAAAAAGTTGAACTATCAATTACTTCATGGGCAGGAATTCTTTTTAGATACTTCGAATCAGAGATCTTGATAAAGAGATCAAAGGGTAGAACTTTAAAATGAATGAGTGAGTCAATAGGTATCGAAATGTACCCTTCATTGCCGTCCGGAAGTGGAGTCATAAGATTCTTGAGCTCGTTAAACAGTAGTTCAACATTTTTTTTCTCAAAGACAGTGGCATTTCCAATCAATTGTTTGTCATCAGTGAGAACATATAATCTTTTAATTTGATCGATGCGACTTTTGACCTCATTCAATATCAAATTAAAAATGGCGGGATCATCAGGACTATCAATAATCAGTACATCAATGGTATCGAGCAGAGAGATCATTGAAATAAATTCTTCAGCTTTCTGATAGATCGCCGGTAAGCTACCGCTAGCGGACTTACTTTCTACTTCAAGCAACGTTTTAAATTCAAGGCGATCAGAAAAAGCAATAATTTGAGATATACTCATTGGGAGGTCTTACCTGAATATCGCTCATCAAGAAGGAAATTTTCATTTCTTTTGCCTTCCATCCTTCGATAAAAATCAGTTATTTTCATCATATCCTGATCAAAGTCTTCCGGATAAATGACCATCCCCAACCCGGCTTCTTTAGTTTTGTAATCTGCGTAACCAAGCACAATAGGAACATTTGCTTTTTGGGCAATATAATAAAAGCCCGTTTTCCAGTGCTTGTTAGGACTTCTGGTGCCTTCGGGGGCAATCATCAAAACGAAATCAGAGTTATCCTTAAAAAGCTGCGCCATAATGTCTGTGTAACTAATGGTTTTAGATTCTTTGGAAATATTTCGGTCCACACCAATCGCACCAATGGATTTAAAGAAAGATCCCAGAGGGAATTTCATCCATTCTTTTTTAATCACAAACCGAGCGTTTCTCTTCATTAGATACGCAACACTCATGGCAGGGATAAAATCAAAATTAGATGTGTGAGGGGCCCCAATAAATACAAATGAGCGCAAACTATCGGGAACATCATTTTTGAATTTCCAGCCAGTCGCCTTAAAAATTAATGTGCATAAGAATCTAAACATTTTCATTACCTATAATTAATTTCAGCTTATCGGCACGTGCCATCTTTTTGATAAGACATTCATATTTAGAAGCAGAGGATCTATCTTTAAAGGTTTTGCGATAAACAACTTCCACTGGAATATTGCCTCGAAAATACTTCGCCCCTTTTTTGGAAGTGGCATGTTCTTTAAAGCGTCGTTCCACATCCGTAGTGATTCCAGTGTAAAGGTGCCCTTTCTCACTTTGGATGATATAAACGAACCATTTGGCCTGTTTCATGCTAATATTCTATCTCGTATGACTCGATTTACCATACCCTTTTCAGAATACTCTTTTTCGTTCTCCCGCAGCGGTGGCGCCGGCGGGCAGAATGTGAACAAAGTGAATTCGAAGGTTACTTTGGACTGGGATCTAAACCAAACTGAAGCGATCCCTTACTCAGTCAAGGAGCGCTTTAGAGCGAAATACAAGGGCTTTCTGAATGATCAGGGTGTGGTGCAAATCACGAGTCAGAGACATCGCAGTCAGAAGGACAATATTGATGACTGTATTCAAAAACTCCATGACATGATTAATGAAGTATTTGTTCCACCTAAGGCACGCAAGGCGACTAAACCTAAGCGAAGCGCAGTCCTTAAAAGACTGAGCACCAAAAAAATCGATTCTGAAAAAAAGCGTATGAGAAAAAGTGACTACTAGTAAACTAATCCACAATCAGGACATTCATTCACGGTAGGTGCAAATTTGCTCCCACAGGCCTGGCAAGTGACTTCGCTGGCCGAAGGATCAAATATCTGTGCGAGATGCTCAAGATTAGGTTCATGGCCTTTGACGTGTTTTAAATAATCGAGATTAAAATGCCTCTGAATGGCGTCTGTATCGGTTGCGCTTCCCCAAACCTCCACCGTCACCTTACAGCCAGTGGTGCATGTTTGAGCATTCACCTTGAGTTCTAGCTCCACACCACGCAAGCGCAGTTGAAGTTGATGATTCTTGGCTTCCTGTAGGTCCATCACACCTAAAAAAAGAGGTTCCATGATTTACCCCTTAAATTTTTCTGAGAGATAATTAAGATAGTCCTGAACGCCCAGCTCCCCGACCAAATCATTAGCGGTTATGCTTCTTCCCTTCGAATGAATATTTCTCACAAGAAATTTTAGAATGTCAGAAAATTCACCTTTAGCAATTTGTTTTTCAAATTGGGGACGCTCTTTTTTTAGTTTCATGTAAAGGGATCCGGAAATAAGATTTCCTAAAGTGTAGGTTGGGAAATAGCCAAAAGCCCCTCCGGCCCAGTGAGAGTCCTGAAGAATTCCTTGAGAGTCATTCTTAGGGACAATCCCAAGATATTCTTTGTATTTCTCTTTCCAGATTTTAGGAATATCTTTGGCATTGAGGCCCTGATTAAAAATCATCTCTTCGATTTCATATCTGATAATAATATGAAGGTTATAATAGAGTTCACAACTCTCAACTCTGATTAATCCAGGAACAGATTTATTAAACACTCTAAAGAGTGAATCAGAAGTGATTCCCTTCATTGACTTGGGAAAAAACTTTTTCATATCGGGATGAATAAATTCGGCAAATCCCTTCGAGCGCCCGACGATATTTTCCCAAAATCTCGATTGAGACTCATGAACTGACAGTGACACTGCTTCTTGAAAAGGTGTGCCCTCCCATTCGCTAGGAAGATTAAACTCATAGAGAGCGTGTCCCACTTCATGCATCGTCGAAGAAAGTGAATCTAAGTGATTCAGGTCATATCTGGTCGTAATGCGCTGATCAAGTGGAGAAATATTTATACTAAACGGGTGAGAAGAAATATCTAGTCTTGAGTGTTGATCTGAGAGACCAAAGAGCTTTGCGACTCGAAGGCTAAGTGCTCGCTGATCTTCAATCGGAAATGGTCCCTTGAGGTCTTTAATATTAACGAAGCGGCCATCCTCTTTGACTTGATTGGATAAGGTGAGAAGACCATTTTTGAGTTCGCTAAAGAGTTTTGAAATCTGTGTGGAACTAAACTCCTTATCATGCAACTGGATAAGAGCATCATAGGGCTTTTTTGTTTTAAAATAAGTCGCCTCTCGGCGCTTAAGATCGATTAATTTTTGTAGGTGTGGGAGGTAAGACTTTAAATCATTCGTGTCTTTGGCCTTGGCCCATACATGAGAGGCACGAGCCGAGGCCATAGTCAGGGCCTCAACATGCTCTGATGGCAAAGCGTAATTCAGATCATAGTCCCATTTGAGCTCTTTCAAGAAAATTTTATCAGACGCAGACAATTTCTTTTTTCTTGAAAACTCTTTAAGTAGTTTTGAATATTCGGGGCTAGTGATGTGAGCGTGAATTTTTCCCTGAACATAACTTAGTCTTTTGGCCCGGTCTTCAATCGCCCCACTTGGCATCATGGTCTCCATATCCCAATGAAGCAGACTTTGAATGCTTTTGAGATAAGAATATTCCTGTAGATAACTTTTAATTTTTTTCATTTTGAACCTAGTTTTTTAGTAAATTCGATTTCATCAAAGCCAAAGCATAAAACAGTTTTGTCTTTTTGCAGGATAGGCCGCTTAATCATGGAAGAATTTTTACTTATAAATGCAATTTTTTGTGATTCATTTAATGCCTCAAATTCTTGTGAATGCTTTTTATAGGTCAGGCCTTTTTTATTCACAGGAAGACCACCGAATGCCTTCTGCCAAAGCTCAATGGACTCAATACTTGGGGGAGTTTTTTTAAAATCAACAAACTCAAAAGCAATGCGATGAGCTTCTAAGAAAGTGCGGGCTTTTTTGACTGTGTCACAATTGGGAATTCCGAATAAATAAATCATTCGTTAATGATAGAACAAATCTAAGAATAAAGCTCAACGGTTTTTATGATGGTATCGAGTTCAACCGGCTTGCTAAGAAATGCGGTTATTCCGTAGCTTTTTAATTTTTCTTTGGCATTGGCTTCTGCCGACATCACCACAACAGGTATTTTAGAAAATTTTGGATTTTTCATTTGCTCAGTACGAAACGTGTAGCCGTCCATGACAGGCATCATGAGATCAATTAAAATAAGATTAAAGCTTGGATTGTGCGCAAGACACTTGAGGCCCTCTAGCCCATTTACGGCCGAAGTCACATCATAGCCCTCACCCTGGAGCAACTCGACAAGGAGCTCGCGGATGGAGTTATCATCTTCCACAATTAAAATTCGTTTTGCCATGATCTAAAGGATACCGCTAAATATGCTAAAAGGTCAATAAAACCAGTAAGTTGTTTTGCTAAGAAGAAGACTCAATCAATTCGATTCACAAGGCAGCTCCATGATGAATGTTGAGCCTTTTCCTACAACACTCCTAACAAAAAGGTCACCTTCGTTGTGTTCCATTATCTGCCTCGCAATATAGAGACCTAGTCCTAGGCCACTCACTTCATTACTTGAAATCGCCCGTTCAAAACGTTCAAATATTCTTTCCGTGTCTTGCTCTTTAATTCCCGTGCCTTGGTCATGTACATGAAGTTGGATCTTGCCCTGTTTTTTAATCACTTCAATTTTGATTGGACTACCTGCACCATACTTCATGGCATTTGTTAAGAGGTTCACAATAACTTGTTCTACCCGATAAACATCAATGTGACTGTCGAGCGGGTCTGTATAAACTGCGGTCATATAACAGCCGACTGATTCCACTTGGGGTCTGAATCTGTCCAAGACATCTTTCACAAAAGCACAAAACTCCACCTTCTCTTTAATAAAAGTTAACTTGCCCGCCCTGATGCGTGAGATGTCGAGCATATCATCAATGAGACGATTGATGCGCATCAGGTGCCGAAGATCTGCCTCAATCATGGTGGCGACTTTTTCTGGCGTAAATGCATCAGTGAGTTTTTTATCCAAATTTCTTTTTCTCATCTGATTCTGAAGGGTCAAACTCTGCAAAGGCGTTTTCAATTCATGTGAGGCGATAGATAAAAATTCATCACGTGAACGAATGGCTTCTTGTGAGTTTTGATGAATCAGGGCATTTTCAAAGGCCATCGATGCCCGATACGCTAGCTCCTCGGCTAACCACAAATGTCTTTTGCTTAAATTCTTCTCAGAGTTTTTCATACAAATAAAAGAAATCACCCCGAGAATACTCTCGCGACCTTTCAGGCGAACGCGTATGCTGGATTTGATATTCAATTCCTTTACCGCTTGAGCATAAGGAAAATCAAACTGAGTCTGCTGTTGATCAATAAATTGATCCACGTCTTCCACTAACATCGCCTTTCCACTTATTAATGCGTTCACTAAAGGATTATTTTCAAAGCGCAGAGGAAAATCATTATGCAATTGCTCTAGCTTCATCATGACTTCTTGATGAGGATGAACGACTAAAAGTCTTTTGATATTTCCTTCAGGTAAAAGCTGATCAATTATGACACCATCACAAAAATAATTAATTGCGTGATCTCCCAGAGTCTTTAAAATTTCTTTATAATTTAAGGATCCATTTAAAAGCTCTGAGGCCTGGGTAAGAAACTTTTGATCTTCTTCTGCCTCTACTCGGTCGGTAATATCCATGACCGTTCCCATCATGTGATATGGCTTTCCTTGCTCATCATAGAGCGCCATCCCTGATTCCTGCACCCACCTAAGAGAGCCGTCCTTTCGAATAATTCGGTGATCAACTCGATAAGTTTTTTTCTCATTTAAGGCCTTGGATATCGTTGACCAGACGAGCTCTCTGTCATCAACATGAATTCTCTCCGTCAGTGCCTCTGAACTTCTTGGGAAAGTACCCGTTTCATATCCATAAAGATTTTCGGTGGTCTCATCCCAATAGACATAATTTGTATCTGGTATCCATTCCCAGATTCCGATATGACCTGCTTTAACCGCCATGCTCAGCCTGTCAGAAATTATTTTTACTTTTTCCTCAGAAGCTTTTCTCTCTAAAATACTTTTCACCAAAGCTTTTTGAGTTTCAATTTTCTCAGTCACATCTTTAAGAATCATAGTGACTTCGCGGACCACATTAAATTCATCCTTAACAGGAGAAATCCAGGCCTCAATCCAGCTCTTAGGTCCTAACTTGTTCAGAATTTTTGGATCGTATAAAAATGCAGGCACTTCCACGGACTCACCCAGGTAGGCCCGCTGTAGCGGTCCCCAGAGAAGAGTTTTTTTGATCATTGGGTCTTTCAAAATATTATAATCGGAAATTTGATTAAACGTAGTTCCAAAAAGAAATTCCCAAGCCGCATTTGCGGCCAGAGGGGTCCCTTGAATCGAATAGATAATCATCGGAAGCTGGGACTGTTCAAAAAAAGTTGTGTAGCGAGTTTGATATTCTTTCTGACTGTTTGTTTTATGAATTAAAGCTTTTTCAGTTTCTACGCTTTTAGTGATATCGGTCCCAATAGCATAAATAGATTCATCTTTAGGGATCGCCGTCCAGGAAATCCAGCGCATGGATCCGTCATGGTGCAAGCATCTTGTACTGAGAGAGATAGAACCATCTTTATCGTTAGAAAGTGAAGCGACTTTTCTTTTAACAATCTCATGGTCATCCGGATGAATAAAATGAAACAGCGATGTGCTTTGTACATCGTTTGGATCCCAACCTAATATCCGAGTTTGTGAGATATTAGATTTTAATATTTCACCATCATAAGAAACAATCACTACCAGGTGAGTGGGGATATTAAGAATCGATTCATAGTCTTCACGATTTATATCTGGAATAGACTTGTTACTCATGCACAGAGCATTACAAATTTGTGCACCTCCGACAAGAGTACTTAACCTAACTTTATCCTTAAGAGTTCTTGCCAGGAAGTTGTATATTTAGGTGAGCTAAAGTTTGCGATTCTTCTCCATGATTGATTCGATCCACAGGCCGCACTTTGAATGGTCTTCGCCCCATAGCGCTTGTTAATAAGATCAACCACCTGTCCTAAACTTTCATTGTCGTGCGGACATTCATCAAAAAGATCCATTTGATTCTGATTGCGAGGAACAATATGATTCAATAAGACTCCACCCTTTTTATATTCATAACCAAGCTTGAATATTTCCTCCAGAATTTGGTGTGAAGCTTTAATGATCCTTAAGGTATCCGAGGTCCCAGAGGCAAAAGTTTTTGAGCCGACTCCATAGTATTGAGGCGTTCCCTCACTAAATGGATTGGTATGAATAAATGCCGTCAGACTAAAACAAACACTATTTTGGGCCCGTAGCTTTGCAGCTGAATGAGTACAAAAATCTGCCAAAGCTTCCTGGAGTTCGCGCTTAGTATAAACAGAGGCACCAAAGCTGCGTGAATTGCCGGTATTTTTTTTGTCTTCTGCTTCTTCAATAGACAAGCAACTGACTCCTCGAAGCTCATCTTGAATTTGTCTTCCAGTCTTAGTTAAAAGCTTTTGAATGATTCTTTCATCTTTATAGATTTTAAAATCATAGGCCGTTTTAATTCCAAGCATGTGAAGTTTGCTACTGCTGGCCCGACCAATTCCCCAAATGTCTTGAACGGCAAATTGCTTTAATCGGTGATTGGTTTCGTCTTCATCTTTTAAGATAAGGACACCTTTCTCTTTTTTAGAAAGTTTGTTTGCCATTTTGGAGAGAACTTTGGTGGGAGCAATTCCAACACCAACAGGAATGCCAGTAAATTGCAAAACATCGCTGCGAATTTTTTTTCCATACTCTAAAAGATCAATGTGATCAAACCCATCGAGCTCTAGAAAGGCTTCATCCACAGAATAAATTTCAAGTCTTGGAGTAAAATCTCTCAAGATATTCATTACCCTGCGAGAAATATTGTCATATAAGCTATAGTTAGATGAAAAGACTTCTACCTTATGCTTTTTCAAGCGATCCTTGATCTGATAATAAGGCTCACACATCTCACCAAATCCAAGGGCCTTGGCTTCTTTGGTAAAAGCAATAGCGCATCCATCATTATTAGATAAAACAATGACTGGTTTGCCACGAATCTCAGGTCTAAAAACTCGCTCACACGAGCAATAAAATGAATTGCAATCAACTAGTCCAAAATACTTCATCGCAGTTCTCGCAAGATGGTAGTGACCACTCCCCAGATGAAATCTCCCGAATCAGGGTCTTGATTTTTTAATTGCTCCGGTGAGAAATAAGTAAACTTAAATTCACCTCTCACAACCAACAGAACTAATTCCCCTCTTTGGGGCTTCAGGGCGCGGTCTATAATTAATTTGTCCTTTGATTTAATTCCAAGCAAGTGAGAACTTCCACTGGCCTCAATAATAAAGACACTAGCGGCATTAACCCGGTAGCGTTCATCTAGGGACAAAATATCCTCGTGATACTCAGCGCAGGCAGATTGAAAGCCAGTAATCTTATAGGATGAGTCAGAAGATTCCATACTTTACAGCATACGTAACTTTTCCGTATTTGTCAATAGGGCAAACCTGCTCCTTAGCGCCAGGTAGGTTAAACATGGGAAATGAGATATGCTAGAAAAAATCTTACGGGAATTCAGGAAAAATATAATGCGAAAAAGTCTTCTCCTTCTGTGTTGGTTGAGCTCACTTAGTCTTTGTTATGCTGAGTTTAGTTGGGGGCCATTAAACTTAGTGAATGGTTGCCGTATATTTGACTCCAAAGGTATTGCAGTGAAAACGCTCCCCGGAGAATTCTGCCAATTCTATACCAATGGCGATCTTCTTACGGCAACTGTTGAAAGCCTCAAAATGATTGATCAAAACAATCATGTGAAATGGGAATTGAAAGGAGCTTTTCACCACCAACTCAACAAGTCTCTAGATGAAAAAAGAATCTTGGTTCTTGATTCATTTATAAAACGAAGTAAGCACAATCCAAATATCATTGTGGAAAAGTTTATGGTGCTGGACCTTGTAGGAAAAATTTTATTTCAAGCAACTTCCGAAGATCTTTTAAGCCAAGTTTCCGTTAAAATGTATGCTCCCAATCAGCAAACTCATCTTAATAGCTTCTATGAGATTCCAAAGCTCACAACCAACCGAGTACTTCCTAGTTTTTTAAAGGAGGGAAATTTTATTTTGAATTCCTACAGATCAGGAGTCTTCATTCTATCACCCGACCTAAAGAAAGTTCTGCATCACTTTGTTTTTAAGTCATCAATTGCTAACCAGGTGCACGACGTACAGGTCTTAGAATCAGGAAACATACTTTTTTTTAATAATATGTCAGTTGATTCAAAAAGAGGAAACCCCTTCTCAGCGATTGAAGAACTTGACATGGTCACGAATGAAATTGTTTTAAGTTTCTCAGGAAATCCTACAGGAATTTTTTATTCACTATTTTGCGGTGGAGTTCAGGAATTGGATCCAGAGCATATTCTATTTTCTCATGTTTTGACTGGTACTTATATTTATTCCAAAAGAACAAAACAAATCATAACCAACATCCATGAGACACACTTTAAAGATGGTCTTTTTAGCCCCTCTCAGCAAGTGAAAATGATGGACCTCAGATCTTTCTTAAGTCATTGGAAATAGGAAAAGCCTCGAAAACCGATACCTGTCTTTTTTTCATACCTCACTACATCTTACCTTCCGTACGGCATACTCGCCCCCATGAAAAAAATCTCGAGCATTCTGCTTTTAGTGGCCTCAGGTCATTTGTATGGGCGCAGTTTACCATCAAGGTACACAGAACTCGTGAAGTATGTTCAACCAGCACCGGATCAGGGTGAAACAAGTACCTGTTGGTTTATGGCCTCTACAGGCGCCATGGAGTTGCTGCTGAATCAGCGCGACAGAATTCGTCATCCGCAAATTGGGGGAAAAAATGATCTTTCTGAATCGTTTCTCATTTGGCAAAAAGATTTTTGGGATGCGACAACTAATCCTCAGCATTTTATAGAAGAAGTCGTTATCCGGTTTAACTATGGTGAAGCGATTCACAATAGCGTTTGGCCATACAACGCCTATAATAGCGATGGCACAGACAGCATGCAGGTTTGGAATAAGCATCCAGACTTTGACACCCTTCCTAGAATATCTGTCCCCCCAGTGAAAACGACGCTGCTTTTTGCTCGCGGTAGAAGATATGCCACCTATGTTTTAATACCAGATGATATTTTAACCCTTAAAAAAGCTTTAGTGGAGCACCGAGCACCGGTCATCATTAATTATAATGAGGATGGCTACTGGCATGTGATCTTGATTGTCGGATACGATGATAACAAGCAAGGCGAATGTTATGAAATTGAGGACTCAGAATGTGCCAAGCAAGGGGCTTTCTATGTAAGAGACTCGAATGGCAAAAGCTATGAACTACGTGATTACAACTGGTTTCTCTACAAGGCCAATGCTGCGGCCGTTGTAGAGTTTAGAGAACCGCAAAAATAATTATTTTTTTAACGAGATAAGACTTAAAAATTCAGAACGAAGTTTCTTATCGTCTCGAAATTTTCCATCTAGTGCAGAAGTAATCATTGTCGCGTTCGATTTTTTAGCACTCCGACAAGTCATACAACCATGGCTTCCTTCGATCACAACCATCACTCCAGCGGGCTTCAACTGTTCTTTAATTGAACTCATAATATTGTGGCACATACGCTCTTGAAGCTGAGGTCTTTGAGCGTGACAATCAACAATGTGAGCAAGCTTAGACAATCCAACGACACGCGATTGCTCTCCCAAGCTGGTATCAGGCAGATAACCCACATGCGCCTTACCAGTAAAAGGTATGAAGTGATGACTACACAGAGAGGTATAATCGATGTCTTTTAAAATAATCACGTCATTATATTTTTCTGCTGGAAAAGTTGTAGAAAAAATTTCTTTTTCATCAGTCCCTAGACCAGAGCAAATTTCCAAAAGAGCACGGGCCATGCGATTAGGAGTCCCAATTAAATTTTTGTCGTTCATATCAAGATCGGGATAGGCCATCTTCAGGCCTTCAAGAACTTTCTCATAGCCAATGGCCATCGTCTGCCTGGCAGAATTTAACTCAAGAGCACGTTTTTTTAAGTTCAATAACTCAGCATCAAGAAACTTTTCAGGATCGCTTGAGCGTGCCATGTTACGGGCCAAATCTTTATTAAAAGTACTTTCAAATGCCATGGGTAGTCCCTCTATGTGAATAGACTCCCATGTATCATGGCCTGCGTTGTTTTGAAATACTATTTAGTCATCTCTCGATAGACTTTTTTTGCATCCTTAGACAAACCTTTGTAGGTGTCGGAAAAGACTCTCTTAGAATCATTAAAACGTTTTTTCCAGAGGGAGATTTCTTTTAAAAGGGTCTTTTTTGAATCCGTCATACAAGCTCCTGTCTAGGGTTTGAGAGGTTGCAAATCTGTAAAAAAAGAAAGCCACCCGAAGGCAGCTTTCTCTATCTGTTCGGTTCATCGGGATAAAAAAAATCTACTCCTGTAAATCCTTTTGTCTCAATGGTGTCAGTTGCCTAACTCCGAACAAGACCATCCTAGCACTTTCTTTTATCTCTGCAATGAACTGGTCCCTAAATCCTTTCTGAAGAAGAAGACGATCCTGACACACTCTGGCCCAAACATTGCTTACACAGTCATGACTGGATAAGAGTCAAATGATTAGGAGGTTAGTATGTGGTTAATGGGAGCTTTGTTGGTCATCAGTCTCTTCAACGTCTTTGATGCTTATGCTGGTCCAAAGAACTTTGGTTTCAAAATTAACAAACATTATATTGAAGGATTAGAGCTTCCTCGCCCTCTTCCCAGACCAATTGAGGAAGGTGAAATGATCGCCAAAGAAATCTAAACAGACTATTGTTTCTAAGAGTCTTTTTGCCCCGTGTTTTATAAGCTGAGATATGTCAGCATCTTGTTAATGAAACATTTGGCCTGCGATGAACTAAAATTCTTTTCTCCAGAAAGCATTTTCTGCCCTCACTTGAAGTCAATTCCTGATATGCCAAAATATTCTTCGCATAAGAATTCTTGTGGGAGGAAAATTTCATCATGAATCATTTAATCGTGTTCACTTTTGTTCTTTTACTTAGCTTCCATACATCGGCCAGTAAATTCGACGCTCAAATTAATATGGTGAATTTCCCTCAAGAGCATGAAGCGAAAGTCTACCAGGCAATCGAACTGATTAAGAAAGTGGTGTCTTCACAAGAATTTAAAGAACGAATTCTTGCCCACACTTATGAAGGCAAGAAAATCTTTGTCGATAATAAAGGATTGAGTAATGAGCAAATCTATCAATTAATACTTGATGGCTCAGAAACATTGATCCCAGAAAAAAATGGACGAATGGACGTGGAGTTAGAGTTATATCAAAATACTTCAAATACCATTGGATATACCTATCCCCACACCACTCGAATTTGGATGAATTCAAAATACTTCAATAAGTACACACCGGTTCAGGTGGCCGATAATTTGTTTCATGAGTGGCTGCATAAACTTGGTTTTGACCATGCGATTAAATATACTTTGAGAAGAAATTATTCAGTGCCTTACGCCATTGGGTATCTGATGGAAGAACTAGCGCACAAACATTACCGTCCCTCAAATGTCAGACTTGACTCATCTCTCACCGAACCTGTAGAAAATTTAAATGTGAATCAATCTCTTTGAGTGACAAAATCTTCGTAGGATTAAACGGAGGTTTTTATGCAAGTTTCTGAAGTTATGCACGAAGGCGTTGTTACAGCACAAATTGGGGATTCTCTTCGAAGAGTCGCTAATTTGATGAAAAAACAAGACATCGGCGGACTGCCTGTTTATAAAAATGAAAGACCTGTGGGCTTTGTCACTGACCGGGATATCGTGGTTTCCTGTGTGGCCAGTGGGCATTCACCGGATGATTCTATTTCACTTGCAATGAGCCGGGACATATTCTTTGTGTTTGAAAATCAAGACATCACAGAGGCGATTAAGCTCATGGAACAAAAACAAGTTTCGCGGCTGCTGGTAGTAGATAAGGGGGAAAGACCCGTGGGAATGCTCAGTCTAAGAGACTTAGCACTCAAATCAGATAGTGATCAATTGAAGGCAGAAGTTCTTAATGAAATTAAACGCAGCTAGGAGAAGATCATGAAAGCCTTGATCACTCTCATTACTGGGAGCATTTTGTTGAGATTGAGTCTGAGAGCGGAGTCAGCGATGGAGGGAGATTCAGAGTTCGTGAGTTCATCTCCCTATTTAAAAAAGAAATGGAAATCAAATAAGACTCTCCCCCATCATTCTTGAGGGGGAGAGGCTAAATTTTTAAGAGTTCTTTTTTCTACCGACGACAAACAGAGTTACCGCTGCGGCCAGAAACACACCAAGACTAAAGAGATCTGACTGGGCCAGTGTTCCCATAGCGTTAGAAAAATCTAATTTGTCTGAGACGCCTTCCATAATTTGGGTCAGGGCCAAAAGGATTCCTGCGATCGCCCCTCCGGCAATGAGACCAGAAGAAAACAGAACACCAGAACCAGTTTCTGATTCCGCGTCGGTTTGATTTTTTCCACTTTTGCGTTCAACTAAATGCCTAACGACTCCGCCTACAAAGATAGGGGCTGAAGCAGAAATCGGCAGGTAAACACCAACCGCAAATGGTAAGGCAGAAATACCACACAATTCAAGCACCAGCGCCAAGGCCACACCCAATAGGACTAATCCCCAAGGAAGCTTTTGAGTCAATATTCCATCAATGATGAGTGACATCAGACGCGCTTTAGGAGCTTCGTATTTTGTGACACTTGATCCATCATCTCGTTTGTTCAAAATACCATTGATACCTGGATCAACCAGATAAACCACTTTCCCACTGTCATTGACTAAATATTTGCCCGGCGAAAGAACACTCATCGCAGCTGGATTGGATTGTTCATTCACCTGAAAGACGAAATATTCATTCGCATCCTGAGATTTTTCAGGGCCGTGGATAGTTTGCTTATGTTTTAAGAGACTCATATCCTGAACAACATATTCAGGAACTTTTTTAGAATAAACAGTCGAAGCATCGTTTAAAAGTTTAAGCGAGTAACCAATCACTAAAGCCGAAGTCAAGGCCCCAATTAAAAGACCAATCTGTTGATACTTAGGAGTGGCCCCAAGGATATAGCCAGTTTTTAAATCCTGCGAAGTCGTTCCACCGTTAGATGCCGCAATACAAACCACTGCCGCAATACTTAAAGCCCCAACTCGGTACTCAGGACCGATCCAGCCTACGGCCAAAAAGACTAAGCAAGTCAGAAGCAGTGTCGCAACTGTCATACCCGAAATCGGGTTTGACGAAGAGCCAATCTCACCTGTGAGTCTTGAACTGACTGTGACGAAAAGAAAACCAAAAAGTATAATCAAGATGGCAGAAAAAAGATTGATATGAAGAGCTGGTGCAAACCAAAGGGCAGCTACCATGAGTAAGGTTCCAACAATTACAAAAGAAAAAGGCAAATCATCTTCAGTGCGAAGTTTTTCACCCGTTGCTGTTTTACTGCCAAAGACACTCGCGAGACCAGATTTTGCACCCCCAATGATGGTAGGTAAACTTTGAAACAATGAAATTATACCACCAGCGGCCACTGCTCCTGCACCGATGTAGAGAACGTAGTTTCTCCAAATATCATGAATCGCCATATCTTTGATGAGGATTTTCGCCGGATAAAGAGCTTCAGTGAGATTTCCACCAAACAAGGCAATCATGGGAATCAAAACGAAGCTCGAAAGAACTCCCCCACCCATCATGATCGCCGAAGTGCGAAGACCAATGATGTAACCAACACCTAATAGTTCAGGCGAGACTTCAGCCGAAATAGCCGAACCTTTAAAAAAGCCAAAAACTTTTTCCGGTACATCTTTCCATAGGTGCATACCAACGTTAAAAAATTTATAAAAAAGACCAAGAAAGAATCCACCAAAAACAATCTTTCCTGATGAGCCGCCTTTTTCACCAACGATCAATACCTCTGCACAGGCCGTGCCTTCAGGATAAATGAGCTTGCCATGTTCTTTTACAATCAAGGCCTGGCGAAGTGGAATCATCATCAATACACCAAGCAGTCCGCCTAAAACGGAAACGGTCATGATGCGGTTTAAGTCTAAGTCATAGCCTAGAATCAATAGAGCTGGCATGGTAACCGCCACGCCAAAGGCGATGGACTCACCGGCCGAGCCAGTAGTCTGAACCATATTGTTTTCCAGAATCGTGGCCTTTCTGAAACCAAAAACGTTGGATAGACCTTTAAATAAAGTAATCGATAAAACTGCTACGGGAATCGAAGCCGAAACGGTCATCCCTACTTTCAGTGCGAGGTAGAGGGAGGAAGCTCCAAAGAGGATACCGAGAAAAACGCCCATGAGAATAGGACCGAGACTGAACTCCTTCATCTTTTCTGCGGCAGAAACGAAAGGTTTGAATTCCTTAATTAACATATTGACCTCAAAAATTGTTTTGTCTTAAACCAATCATATATGTCCGGTATACGAGTTGGATATTGGAAATGATGTCCTTTTTTACCTAAGCGCAAAGACTCTTTACATTAATCCAGACCCCACTAGCATTGAGGGATAATGATCAAAGGAGATCGTATGTCAAAATGGACTGCTCAAGTACAAGTAAAATGGACAAAAGATGCGCCTGTCTGGGAAAACTGGAACTGGCTTAAAAAATGGAAAGAAGTTAAGTGGGCCGCCTCAACTATGGGCGAGTGGGACATGATCTTATGGGTTGATTGCAACTCTCCCGAAGAACTAGAAAAATTTGTGCATGAGAAATTGTGGGCAAAAAAATGGGTCGCTGATACTAAATCCACTTGGACCAAAGAAGTTTGGAATAACTGGAACAAAAAAGCAGCTTAGATTTTTAAGGCCCTTTTAAGGGCCTTTTTTTTTATCTCATTCTGGATCTAAAACGCCTCTTGGTAAGCCGAATTAATTTGAGAACTAAAGAACTGAGTTTTCACGTACCCCGTAGTTTCCTGCTGCTGAATATCCCATGGCTGCCAAAAATACATACTTGTTGGTATCAGGTAACAATACTCTTCTGATTGATGATTTCGGTAGCTGGAATAGGTGTAAACCACTGGGCACAAGGCATCGTTTCGCATAAAAATATCTGTCCATGTTTTAGTGCTTAATGGTCCTGAAGTATAGCGGCGATCAAGCGTTCTCCAATTAGGCTGCGAGGTTCCTCCCACATAGGCCATCGGTGTGACATGAAACCACCAATTGAAATTATATTTTCTAATATAACGAGTCGTGAAAAATAAAAATAGCTTATTTGACATTAAAGCGTTGCGTTTAAAAGCTTCGTAGGTCCAGATATGGGCGCGATTGAAGCACTGAGATTCATTCTGATAGTCCCGACGCATGCTCTGAAAAACGCTCTGGGCTGTTGCGAGACTAATGATTGAGGGAGCATACGACTTCATCTCGCGAGGATCTAAATCTTCATTTCCAAGTTGAACTTCAGGGGCAACTGTTTGAATAGAAATGAGGTTAAGCTTCGAGTCCAAATGAATTTCAACCGTATCCCCATTTTGGAGACTCTGCTCGGCAGCCTCAATTAGCATCTTGGATTTAGGAGCTAAGAAAGCTGTTCTTCCATTGGTCAGCATAATGAGATGCCTTTCATCTGCTTTGCCTAAATCGATTGAGTGAATTTGAGATCTAAAAGTTGAAGAAAAAGAATTCAAAGAAAAAATTAAAAAGAAAAGACTCGTGAAAAAATGTTTCATCCGGCCCTCCAAGGCAATGACTTATCTAATTAGAGGGAAGATGCGCCCGATCAGGCGAGCAAAGAAGTAAAAAGGTCTTACTTAATTCAAGTTCACTTAAGGTTGGTAGGGAAAAAGAAATTCGAGAACAGTCGGTAAACGCATGGCCCAAAATTTTTCTTCATGAGCTGCGCCCTCTTGAATGTCTGCATAAAGATTGTCACCTTGCCGGAAACCTCGTTTCACTAAAACATGAAAAAGATCGACTACGTTTTGAGGTTCCTCACCTCCCACAGTTCCACTATCAATATAGATTTTGCGCGGCAATTGAGAACCATATTGGTAAGAGGACAAAATCGAGCGGTCATTGACCCAGATGGAGGGTGACAATGCAGCAACCAGCCCAAAGGTCTCGGGCCGCTTTAGACCTGCATGCAAGGAAATCAATCCGCCTAAAGATGAGCCCATAATGCCAGTCAATTTAGAATTGATCTCAGTTCTAAAAGCAAGATCAATTTGGGGCTTGATCGTCTCTACAATATATTGCAGATACTCATCTCCCCTATTCTCTGGGATATATTCATCCATTCTTTCAGAGGTGTTATCAATCGCTACCACAATGATCGGTGTGATCACTTTTTTCTCAATCAGATAATTGAGTGTCGCCAGAGCGTTCCAAGTTTGACCAAGAAAAGCTCTTTGAGGATCAAAAAGGTTTTGTCCATCATGCACATAGAGAACAGGGTATTTAGCGTGGCCCTGTTTATAGCCGGCCGGAAGATAAACGTAGAGGTCTCTGACTTCAGTAGAATAAGGAGCGACAACCGAATGTTTGAATAATTGAAAATGACCCTGCGCTATAGCTTGAAAGGAAAGAAGCCAGAATCCTAACCAAAGTAATTTCATCCCTTAAAGATGCCCAAAACGGTGGTGGCTGACAACCAGATCTTTAGAATATCTCTTGTTCAAA
>CANFNN010000011.1 GCA_947448095.1 Bacteriovoracaceae bacterium
AGATGCACTTTCAATTTTTGATCAAGTTTTAGGTTTATCTGGTTCACAAAATATTAGTGAAGATTCGCTCACAAGTGCTTTGGGTTTAGCTGGAACATCTGTGATGAAAGAGCTTCTTTCAAGCATCTTAACTTCCCAGCCCAAAACGTGTAGCAAAATCTTCAATCAATCGATTGAAGAAAATATTGATCTCAAAAAGCTCTGTGATCAGATTCTGGACGGCTTCTATAAAATCATTAATTCAATTGATGATCAAAAATACCTTTATTCTCAAGATTTGATTAACGAAAAAGCTCTTGAGGGAATTTCAATTGCTGAAATTTTTTGGATTTACGAATCTTTGGTAAAAGATTTTCAATGGGCCCTAACCAGTATGAACCCGGAAAAGGTTGTTCTGGTCTTGCTTCAGAAGGTTTGCTTAAGAAGAACGATTCTGAAAGGTGAGGATATAAAACTTGAGGAGATTCCCCAGTCGGGAAAGTCTGAATCCGGAGCTAGCATAAAGTTAGAAGCTCCGAAGAAATTGGCCAAAACGTGGAACGATTTTTTGGGTTATCTTTTAACTGCTGCCCCAGCCACTGCGGCGAATCTTGAGCACGGTAACCTGATTGAAGAATTTGATATTAATATAGTACCGCTTAGTATTCAAATTGCCTTCCCAGAAAGTGCAGCTGTGTTTAAAGAGTTTCTGGATGATAAAGAAATTTACGCCAGATTAAAAAATCATTTGGCCGATTACTTCGAAGTTGATATTGAGAAGTTACAATTTAAAACGCAGCTTTTAACCGTTGAGGAGCAGAAAGACAAAAATTTTAAAACAACGGTTGAAATTGGTGATGAATCAAGAAGAAGTAAAGAAGAAGAGCGAAGACAAAAAATTTTAAACGACCCGTATGTGAAAGAAGCTGAAAAGCTTTTTAATAGCAAGATTGATAAAATTATATTGAATGACTAGGAGTTCTTATGAACATGAATAACTTAATGAAACAAGCTCAACAAATGCAGGCCAAGCTCGCTATGCTTCAAAATGAACTTGCAGAAAGAGAAGTCGAAGCAGCTGCTGGCGGCGGAATGGTTAAAGTAAAAGTTAACGGTAAACAACAACTTCTAAGTATCTCAATCAATAAAGAGTGTGTGGACCCTAATGATGTCGCAACTCTTGAGGAACTTGTTTTCACGGCCGTCAATCAGGCAATGAAACAGTCACAAGATATGGTTCAGCAGGCGATGTCGAAAGTGACCGGCGGAATGAATATCCCAGGAATGTTTTAGTGATTCAATTACCTGAGGTGATTAAGAACGCTGTGGAAGCACTTACTCGTTTGCCAGGTGTTGGAGAAAAGACGGCTTTCAGAATGGTGATGAATATGACCAGCTGGAAGTCCTACGAACTCATTAGTGTCGGGTCGGCCTTGGCAGCACTACAGCATTTAAAACTTTGTCAGGAATGTGGAATGTTCGCAGATGAGCAACTTTGCAACATCTGTCTGAATGAGTCTCGTCAAACGGTAGGAACTTTGTGCGTAGTTGAAAATGCTTCTGATCTGTTGGCCATTGAGAAAAGTGGTACTTTCAAAGGTGTTTATCACATCCTAGGTGGAGTCCTGAATCCACTATTAGGAGTGGGGCCAGATGAACTTAAGATGGATGAGTTACGAGAAAAAATAATTAAAAAAGAGATCCAGGAAATTATATTGGCCATTAATCCTTCAGTTGAAGGAGATGCCACTTGTTCTTACTTAAAATCGATTCTTCCTCAAACCGTACAGGTCGACAGGATTGGTTTTGGTGTACCGATAGGTGGAAGTCTGGAGTATCTGGATCCGATGACTATAACCAAAGCATTAGAAAATCGTAAAAGGTTTTAATGAAAGCTGTAACGATAACAGAAAAAATTAAATTCATTCTCGAGCCAAAACTACTTGGCATCAATGCCCGCTTATTTGTTACTCGAGAAGACGGAATCACGATTTATGATTCTGTTCAAAATAATACAACCACCTCAGTTGCGGCTTTAGTGAGTGGTGTTTGGCAGGCTTCAGAAGCTTTGATGAATCTGGTTCACGACCAAAACGAAGTCATGGATTTTCGCCTTGGTTTTGATACTTCCTCTCAAGGTATTTATCTGTTCCCATTTGAGCTTTCTGGAAAAAGATATTTTCTGGGGGCGATCTATAATAACTGTTTAAATCCTGGTCAATTGAAGCGGCAGATTTCACTGATTAAAGTAGAGATGGAAACAATTTTTATCAACGATCCTCTTCCTCAAAAAATTATTATGTCCTCGCGTCAAGGTTACCTTTTCCAGGATATCTCAGATGTTGAGATTGATCGGCTTTTCTCCCTAGGTGGAATTTAATATGTCATTTGTAAACTATCATACCAAAGAAATTAACTGCAAAATTGTTTACTACGGTCCGGGACTCGGCGGCAAAACAACAAATATTCAGTACATCTATCAAAAGACCAGTTCGCAAAATAAAGGTCAAATGATTACGTTGAATACGGAGAACGAAAGAACTTTGTTTTTTGACTTTCTTCCTCTTGATTTAGGGGAGATCCGAGGCTTTAAGACGCGTTTTCATTTGTATACCGTTCCGGGGCAAGTTTTTTATGAAGCCAGCCGTAAACTGATTTTACGAGGCGTAGATGGCCTAGTCTTTGTAGCCGATTCACAAGTTGAAAGAATGGAAGCCAATATTGAATCACTACAAGGTTTAGAAAAAAATCTTCAGGATCAAGGTTACGATCTTTCGAAAGTTCCACTTATTATGCAGTGGAATAAACGAGATTTGCCTAATATTGTTTCCGTTGAAGATCTTCAGCTGCAATTAAATAAAAGAAAAAATCCGGCCTTTGAAGCTATCGCAAGTCAGGGGCATGGTGTATTTGAAACACTAAAAATGGTATCAAAATCAGTTCTGCTAAATATTAAGGGCGGACTAGAGTAGTTTAATAAGAGGAGTTTTCCCATGTCTGACAAAGTTAGAGCGCTTACTAAGAAACAACTAGAGACTCTTAAGCAAAAGCTTATTGAGGAAAAAAATAGTATGGTGTTTAGTGATCAGGTTAATGCATCCAATATTGAGCTCTCTAAACCGGAAGGCAGTGATGAAGTTGAGCAATCAATTACTGATTACACCAATTCTCACTTGTTGCGTTTTAGAAACCGTGAAGTCTTCTATGCCAAGAAAATTGATAAAGCGTTAAAGAAATTTGAAATGGAAGAATTTGGTATGTGTAGCGATTGTGGCGAGTGGATTCGTTTCGAGCGCTTAATGGCCCGTCCAACTGCCGAAATGTGTATTCAGTGCAAAGAAGAGTCTGAAAGAGACGAATCGAACAGCTTTACTGGTCGCCAGTCTAAGTCGTTAGGGAAAGTTTTAGATTTAACAGGAATGATGGCTTAAGGAATTTATGGCCAATATTAAGGTAGCAGTCATTGGTGGCTCAGGGATTTATAAACTTGATGCCATCAAAGTCAAAAATCATATTAAGGTTGAAACTCCTTTTGGTGAGCCAAGTGCTGAGATCATGGAATGCGAAGTAGAGGGGTCATCTTTTTACTTCCTTCCTCGTCACGGCATTGGCCATAAATTTACTCCGTCTGAAGTAAATTACCGTGCCAATATCTTTGCCTTAAAAAAACTTGGTGTGGATACAATTATCAGTATTTCTGCAGTGGGATCTCTTAAAGAAGAATATGCTCCCAAGCATTTTGTTTTAGTTGATCAGTTCATTGATTGGACTAAAGGTTTAAGAAAACGCACCTTTTTTGATGAAGGGATTGTGGGGCACGTCTCAGTTGCTAATCCAGTTGAATCAACTCTGCAAAAACGTTTATTTGAGGCCTGTCAAAAAGCTGGTGTCACTTCTCACTTGGGTGGAACATACGTTTGTATTGAAGGACCTCAATTTTCAACGAAAGCGGAATCAAATATTTATAGAAGTTTCGGCGCCTCGGTTATTGGTATGACTAACGTGCCAGAAGCCTTTTTGGCCAAAGAAGCGGGCATGGCCTATGCCACGGTGGCGATGGTGACTGATTACGATTGCTGGAAAGAAGAGCATTGTACTGTTTCAGAAATCATGGATGTGATGAAATCCAATTATGTTTCTGCTCAGAAGTTTGTTCTTGAGGCAATTCCTAGTTTGGTAAAAAATCCTGTGACTTTTGTCCCAGAAAATCAATACGCTGTGATGACTGATGTTTCTCTACACAAGTCATCCCACAAAGAAATCATCGAAACTCTTATAAAATAATGGGCGAATATCTTTCACACTATTCAGTTATGTTAAAAGAATGCCTAGAGGCCTTGGAGCTTGGCTCTAAGTCTTCAGGCTCACTTCTTTTTGCTGATCTGACCTTTGGCGCCGGAGGACACACCTTCGCCGTATCGGACCACTTTAGTGGTTCTACGGTGTATTCCACTGATCAAGATCCTGATGCCTTAAAAAATGGTGCTGAAAATATTATCCGTAGGGGCAAAGAGGGGATGGTTCATTTGCTTCCCATGAACTTTGTAGAATTTCCCGCTTGGTGTGAAAAAAATCAAATGCAGCAAAAATTTGCAGGCATTTTAATGGATTTAGGAGTCTCTTCTCATCAATTTGATAAGACTGAGAGAGGTTTTAGTTTTAGAGGGGATGCCCCACTAGATATGCGCATGAATTATGGGGATAGCAACACTCCAACCGCCGCAGATTTACTCAATACTTTGCCTGAAAAAGAAATTGCAGACATGTTATTTGCCTATGGGGATGAGCGACTTTCGCGAAGAATCGCGGCTCGAATTTGTGAGCTTCGCCAAACCAAAAAAATCGAGACGACAGGTGAACTGGAAGACATTTGTTTTCACGCTTATCCCGCTAAAGATCGCCACCAAAAAACTCATCCAGCGACACGTTCGTTTCAAGCGCTGAGAATTGCCGTGAATGATGAATTACGAGTGCTAGAAGATACCATACCAAAACTGTTGCCTTATTTATCAGAGGGGGGAGTGCTCGCCATCATCAGTTTTCATTCGCTCGAAGATCGAATTGTTAAGCACACCTTTAAAGAATTACTGGAGAAACAAGATTTTCCTGTTACAATTTTAACTAAGAAGCCACTCACAGCTACGGATGAAGAGCTGTCTGAAAATTCTCGTTCTCGAAGTGCAAAACTTCGTTTACTGCAACGGGAGACTCAACTAGGGAGGGTTGATGGCACTAAGAAAAAAAGGTTCAAAACTTAAATTCAATAACCGCTTGATGGAGTTTCTCTTCAATCCTCAAGCTTTGCCTTTTACTCTCACGTTTACTACCCTCGCTGTTTTGTTCGTTGCCTTTCGCATGAAAGGAATTGAGCAAGCCTATTTATTGAATAATATTAATAACAGTATTGATAAGGCCGTTATCAACAATAAAGAACTCAAGGCCCAGAGAGCTCGGGCCATGTCAGTGCCTAAGTTGCGTGAGTTTGCTGCTACCTATGGTCTTAAAGAGCCTGGTCCTGAACAGATCATCCTCATACCTTAGGTCGTGAACACGTGAAAAATAGAATATTTTTTAGTTTTATGGTCTTTTGTTTTTTATTCGCAGTTGTTGTGAGTAAAGCTTTCTACATTCAGGTCTTGAATAAAGAAAAACTTCTCTCTTATGCCAAAAGCCAATTTATTCGTGAAGTAAAAGAATACCCTAATCGTGGGAACATTCTTGACCGTAACGGAAGTCCCCTTGCTATTAATGTTCATGTTTATAATTTGTTCACAATCCCTAAAAATAAAGATGCCGAGTTCTATAACCAACTGAAAAAACTTTCTAAAGCTGTTCCTGAACTAACTTATTTAAAACTAAAATCTCTGGTTCAAAAAAGAACTAAATATACTTGGCTCGCGCGCAAGGTCAGACTGAACGAAGCTCAACTTCAAAAAGTAAAAAACCTAGAAGGGATTTTTGTTGAATCTCACTCTGAAAGAGTTTATCCCAATCGTGAGCTAATGGCCCAGACCTTGGGCTTTGTGGGCGTGGATAACACGGGACTTGCCGGAATTGAATTCAGCATGAATAAAGAGCTGAAAGGAAAACATCAGGTCGTAAAATATATTCGTGATGCGAAAGGCCGCCCGATAAAATACGAGTCGAAATCCTCAGAAGCTTTTGCTGAAGACGTGAACCTTGCTCTTGATAAAGATATTCAAGGAGCTCTTGAAAGTTATTTAAAAGAAGCTGTTGATTACCACCAAGCCTTTCGCGGAGGAGCAGGTGTGATGGATGCAGAGACGGGAGAAATTCTCGCTATTGCGAACTATCCCACTTTTGATCCAAATGCCGCTAATAGTTCTCCTCAGGAAAATAAGAAACTAGCTTTTGTAACAGATCCCTTTGAGCCTGGGTCAATTTTTAAAACCATTACTGTTGCCTCAGCTCTTGAACATAAAGTGGCTAGACCTGAAACCAAGTTTTTTTGCGAAGGTGGAAAATTAAAAGTTCAGAATCATTGGATTTCAGAAGCCGAAACGCATGAAAAATTTGAATGGCTAACAGTCGGAGACATTCTCAAGTTTAGCTCAAATGTGGGAACAACAAAAATTGCTTTCAGTTTGAAATATCCAAAATTAAGACAGTCTCTGGATAAATTTAAATTTGCTCAAAAAACAGGCATAGAAGTTCGCGGAGAATCCAAAGGGATTTTGAGTTATAAAGCGACAGATAAGGTTCGCCCCCTGAGTTTAAGTAACATTAGTTTTGGTCAAGGGATTGCCACAACCGCCATCCAGATGTTGAGGTTCTACGGATCTATCGCTAATGGTGGCTACTTAGTAAAACCTACCCTATTAAAACAAGAGAAGAGTCAGTTAACGGTTGAAAATAAAGTCATGTCTGAAAAAACCGCTTTGAGTATCACGAAAATGCTAGTGAATGCGGTTCATGACGGAACGGGCACAAACGCCATCATTCCTCACTACGAAATGGCGGGAAAAACGGGCACGGCCCAACGAGTTTCTCCGCGCGGAGGCTATGAAGGCTATATTGGAAGTTTTGTAGGATTCCCAGTTAACGTGAATAAAAAATTCGTCGTCATGGCCTACATTGATCACCCTACTGCTAATGGTTATTACGGTGGTATGACAGCGGCTCCAGTGGTGAAAAAAATCACTCAATATATTCTGTATAAGAAAAAAGATTTCGCCCAGTTTGCAAAATATGATGAAAAATCAAACAAAGTAAATATGGATACAGTTCAGTCTCAACAAGCTTCGACTCAAAAAGTATTTGCTCCTGGTTATATGCCAAACTTTTTGGGCCTAGATAAATCAAGCGCCATTCAATTGGCCGAAGAAAGATCAATCATAATTGAAACTAATGGTTTCGGTGTCGTCACAAAACAAACTGTTCCCGCAGGAACTCCCATTGCTGGAAATTCGAATTTGAGACTTCAATTCGAAGCCCCGACTTATGCTGAATAATGAAGAACTCGGAAATATTTTAAATCAGATCATTCCTAGTCTTCGTATTTCAGACATTCATTGGCGCACTCAGGAATCCACGCCTGAAAGTATTCTTTTTTATAAAATAACTGAAGATCCAAAAAGTCTTGAGCAATTTGTTCAAAGAATTAAGGACGCAAAATACGCTTGGCTCGTGATTAACCGAAAAGTAGAAGGTTTTTCTGACAAAGTAACAGTGATTGACGAAAATCAGTGGCCTGACATTCAAAAAAAGATTCTTGATAAGCTCTACCCATTACCTAAATTAAAATTTATTGGTGTAACAGGCACCAATGGAAAAACCACGACTGCGGATTTAGTCTTACAAATTGGCCACCTGATTGGAAAAAAAGGTCTCAGTATCGGCACCTTGGGTGTGCGTGAATATCAAAAGACTATTCTCGATTTTGGACTCACCTCTCCCAGTTTTATTGATCTCAGAAAGTTTCTTTTTCAATACGGAGCGGATAAAGATTTTTGTGTCATGGAAGCAAGTTCTCACGCACTCGTGCAAGACCGCCTACACGGACTTTTATTTGATGCCGCCGGGTGGCTGTCTTTTTCTCAAGATCATCTTGATTATCATCAAACTATGGATGAGTATTTTTTAGCTAAAAGTTTGATCTTTAAACAGCTTAGAGCGGGACAATCTTTGTTCGTGCCAAGTGAGCAAAAAGATCTGTTTCTTAAATTACAAAACAAATCACATCCCGTTCATCCGGCGGGTGAAATTGATCAGAAATTGCCATTATTTTTTAGCACAAAATTTAATAAGAATAATCTCGAAGTTGCGATGGCAATTATGCAGAGTGTGTTTGCTGAAAATATAAAGATCAACTTTGATCTCTTAACTCCACCGGATGGCCGCTTTTATATTCAGGGCTTTAATAAAAGCTACATTGTTGTGGACTTTGCTCATACCCCGGATGCTCTGGAAAATATTTGTATTGGAATTAAACAAACTTTTCCCGGCTATTCTTTGAAAGTCCTGTTTGGCTGTGGGGGAGACAGAGATCGTCTCAAGCGCCCTAAAATGGCCGAGGTTGTTTCAAAATTTGCTGATGAAATTTATGTCACCAGTGATAACCCAAGGTCTGAGAATCCAGAACAAATTATCTCAGATATTTTGCCTGGTATTAAAGGGACAAAATTTCAGGCCATTACAGAGCGGCCTATAGCTGTTAGAATAGCTTTTTCGGAATTAAAAGATAACGAAGTCCTGCTCTTGGCCGGCAAAGGCCATGAGGATTACATTCTTATAAATGGTATCAAACATCCCTACAGTGATATTCGTGAAGTGGATGAGTTTATCGCAAGGAATAAAAAATGATTGCATTAAAACACATAAAAAAATGTCTCTCAGTGATCTCGATTCCACCTGAATTAGATTTAGAGACTCAATTAAATTTTTGTACTGATACCCGGAAATATCATCATCCTTCTTTTTTTGTGGCGATTCCTGGAAGTAAAACGAATCCTCTCGATGTGATCACTCATTTACTGACTGAGAAATGTCCGCTGATCGTTTATCAACAGGATGCTGACAATCAAATTAAGGTGAATAAACTAAAATCTCAGTTTCCGGCTACCTCATTTTTGCCAGTCAAAGATTCTGTGTCGTTTCTCCAAGAGCTTTCGCACCAACATATACAAAGTTGGAAAAAACTAAGCGATAAGAACACGGTCTTTGCTATCTCTGGCTCAAATGGCAAAACCACTCATAAAGAAATGCTCTCACATATTTTAAAATCGATTAAGCCGCATAAAATTGTCGCAACTGAAAAAAATAATAACAATCACCTAGGTGTGCCACTGACACTCTTGCAGGTAAATGATCAAACCGAAATGGTGGTTTTAGAATTAGGCAGTAATCATCCCGGAGAAATAAAAGTACTGTGTGATATTGCTGCTCCTAATGCTGGTCTCACAACGAATATTGGTGCGACTCATCTAGAGTTCTTTGGAACTGAGGAAAAAGTTTTTGATGAAGAGGGCTATCTTTATCACGCTGTTCGAGAAGTCACTCATGACAAAGGTTTTTATCTAATCAATCATGACGATCAATTTTTAAAACGGCTCGCACCCTTTAAGGGATCCATTACTTACGGCGAATCCAGTGGAGTTCAAGCCAAGATCACTTACCTCGAAGACGGTGCTCAGATTCATTTTCAAGACCATTCTTTAGTAGCCACCAATTCCCATATTACTGGCCGGCATAATAAGTTAAATCTTATTACCTGTGCTTTCATTGCTCATCACTTTTATCCTGATTGCCGGGAAATTATTGTGGCAGCGGCAGCTGAATTTCGGCCTACTAAAAACCGCTCAGAATGGATTGAATTTGATAACCGTCCTATTTACCTTGATGCCTACAATGCGAACCCCTCTTCTATGAAGGCGGCCCTTGAAGGCTTTAAAGAAAGTGTCCAAGAACAGGGCTTCTCACTGGATGAAGCGTGTGTGGTTTTGGGAGATATGAATGAATTGGGTGAAGCCTCGGCCCATTATCACCAAGATGTAGGAAGTTTTATTCAGGCGCTTGGTTTCAGGCATGCCTATTTTGTGGGACGCTTTCATAACGACTATCTAAAAGGGTTTCCCGGAGGGTTTGGTCGCATTAGTGCCAGCGAGTTTAAACCTGAGTACCGCTCAGATATTTTAAAGAAGTATCGAATTCACTTTATTAAAGGGTCTCGCTCTTTACAATTGGAGTCACTCTTCGATATAACTTAAGTTTATCTTTTTTAAAGGGATAAACATGTTGCATCATTGGCTTTACCCGCTAAGTCAATCTAGTCATTTGTTCAATGTATTCAAGTACATTACCTTCAGATCATTCCTGGCCTTTATCTTGGCCACGGTAATATCTATTTTTTGGGGTAAACGCTTTATCGCGTTAATGAAACTGAAACAATTTGGGCAATCGATTCGAGAAGAAGGTCCTGAGTCTCATAAGAAAAAGAAGGGCACCCCTACCTTTGGTGGAGTGTTTATCTTGGGCAGTGCTTTTATTGCCTGCTTAATTTGTGGGAATTTTGTCTCTTTCCCTTTTTTGATCACGCTCTTTGTCACCATCTCCTACTTCTTTTTAGGTGGACTTGATGACTACCTTAAAGTGCTTAAGAAAAACTCTAAAGGCGTCACTGCTCGTCAAAAACTGGCGTGGCAATTCGCCACTGCTCTCCTTGCCAGTTTTGTGATGATCAAATTTGAAGTTACCGATTCTCAAATTTATGTTCCTTTTTTAAAGGGTGCAGTTATTGATATTGGTTGGTGGTACGTGCCATTTGCTGCATTTGTGATTGTGGGCTCATCCAATGCTTTGAACTTAACTGATGGATTAGATGGGCTGGCGATTGGCTCTACTATTACTTCCGCTGCTACTTTAGGCCTACTTGCTTATTTGGCGGGTCACGTTGAATTATCTAATTATCTTTTAATACCCCACGTTCCTGATGTGGGAGAGCTTCTGGTTTTAGTCGCTGCCTTAATTGGGGCCGGGGTTGGATTTTTGTGGTATAACGCCTATCCTGCCGAGATTTTCATGGGGGACGTTGGTTCTCTCTCACTTGGTGGTTGTCTCGGTACCATCGCAGTCTTGACTAAAAATGAGCTTTTATTTGTTCTTATTGGTGGAATCTTTGTTATCGAAGCCATGTCAGTAATTCTGCAAGTAGCCTCATTTAAATTAAGAGGTAAAAGAATTTTTAAAATGGCACCGATTCATCATCATTTTGAGTTGAAAGGTTGGCCTGAAACTAAAGTAATTGTTCGGTTTTGGATTGTGAGTTTGGTTTTTGCCATCCTTGCTCTGGCAACACTCAAACTCAGATAAATTTTTAAGGAGTTCTCATGGAAAAATATAAAGGCAAGAAGGTCTTAGTCGTAGGACTTGGAAAAACCGGATTTGCTCTCGTTCATTTGTTCACACAACTTGGTTGTGAAATCAAAGTCACAGATATCAAGCCGATCTTTGATTTGAACAAACAGGTGAAACGTCTCAGAAAAATTAGCCCAACTCCCACGATGACTCTTGGTGAGCATAAAGATGAAGACTTTATTGATGCCGATATGGTGGTTTATTCTTCTTCGGTTGATCCTTTTCTTCCTCAATTAAAAGTTGCCCGTGAACATGGAAGAGCTGTGTTTTCTGATTTTGCTTTTGCTTATGAAAACTGCAAAAAGCCTATTATTGCTGTCTGCGGAAGCCACGGCAGAACTATCACTTCACACATGATCGGATACACTCTGAAAGTTGAGAAGAAAAACGTGTTCGTGGGTGGAACTTCTGAAGAGCCATTCATTAACTTCCTGTCATTGCCGAATAAAGAGGAAATTGATTACTGTGTAATCGAAGTTTCTCCTCTGCAACTTCAAACGGTTGAAAACTTTAAACCGGTTATGGCTGTTTATCCAAACCTGGAAGAAAAAAATCTTCAAGGCCGATTTAAAACTTCTGCCGAATATCTTGATACAGCATTAAAAGTAGCTAGAAACCTAGGTCCAGAAAGCTACTTGATCGTTAACTTTGATAAGTTGGCATCGAATTCAGTTTTAAGATCTTCTCAAGCTCAGACCTTTTGGTATTCAAGAAAATCATTTGTCACAATGGGTGTTATTTCAGAAATCCAAGGAACACACTTTCACGATAAACGGATCCATTCAAACATTCATTACCACTCTGAATTCAAAGTCACTGACATGAGAATCGTGGGAGTAAATAACCGCGAAAATATGATGGCCGCTATTACTGCCTGTAAAGCGCTTAAAGTTTCAGATGCTTCAATTCAAACTTGTATTGAGAAGTTCCCAGGAATTCCTCACCGCTTGGAATTTGTCGTTGAAAAAAATGGAGTACGTTTTTACAACGATTCTAAGTCTGAAACGATGGATGAGCTAAAAGTTTCTTTGGAAGCATTTAAAGATCCAGTCATTTTGATTGCTGGTGGTAAAGAAGTCGAAGGTGTTGTTTACGATAAATACGCTGGAATCATGAAGGATAAAGTTCGAGTTCTGGTTTTGGTGGGTGAAGTGAAAGAATCCATGAACCGAGTTCTGGGCGATGCCACGCAAACCTATCTAGTGGGATCTTTTGATGAGTCAGTTTTACTGGCCTACCAAAAATCTCGCACCGGTGACACGATCTTGTTGTGCCCAGGCAACGACAGCACCGATGTCTTCCGTGATTTTGAAGAAAAAGGTAACTACTACAAAAAACTCATCTTCCAACTTTAATGTACTATGTTACACTGGAAATGAACTAACTCATTTCCGGTGTAACACATGCAAGACGCTAATAACCGACTAGACAAGTTAACCAATTACTTCCTGATCAATGTCTTCTTTTTGACTCTGTTTGGAGTCATTATGGTGTTCTCTGCCAGCTACATGTACGCCACAGAGAACATGGGTAATAGTTATTTCTTTTTGTATAAGCAAATTATCTATATTGGTCTTGGTCTTCTTCTCGCCTTAGTTTTTTCGAAACTCAAAATTATTTATCTGTATAAACAAGCTTATAAAATCAATATACTATTTGGTTTTTTGCTCACGTTAACTCTCGTGCCTGGAATTGGCGTCATGATGAAGGGCTCTAAGCGCTGGTTGAACCTGGGCTTTATGAATTTACAGCCGGGTGAGTTTATTAAGTACTCGCTGATGCTAGCGGCGATTCGCTACTTTGAAAATTTTAATAATTACGATTCTAAACAACGTGCACTCTATTTTTCAGGACTGGTTTATCCCCTTGCAGTTTTTGTGGTTCAGCCTGACTTTGGTACATTTTTTATCTCTGCCATGATTATTGGCTTTATTGCTTTTTTGAGTTCCTTTCCTCGTAAATATTTATATGGCTGTATGGTGGTGGGATTCATTGGTGCTTTTGGGATTTTAATTTCTGCTCCATACCGAGTGAAGAGGCTTTTGGCCTTTTTGGATCCATGGAAAGATCCACGTGGAAGTGGTTTTCAAGTGATTCAGTCGTTTCTCGCTTTTGCTAACGGATCCTTCTTCGGGCAAGGACTGGGAAATAGTAATGAGAAATTATTCTATTTACCTGAAGCTTATAACGATTTTATTTTTTCCGTTGTGGGTGAGGAATTAGGATTTATTGGGGTCATTACAACCGCCATTATGTTTGTGAGTTTTATTTTTATTGGTTTCAAAATGGCAATCTCCCTTAAATCACGTGTCGGTAGCATCATGGTTTCTACCATCGTATTTACGATTGGTTTTCAAGCATTTTTAAATATGGGTGTGGTTCTTGGAGTGCTTCCTACAAAAGGACTTAACCTTCCTTTTATTAGTTACGGAGGCTCATCGATGGTGGCCAACCTGGTTGCCTTGGGACTCATCTTTGCCTGCTTAAAAATTCAACCCAGTGATGCCAAAGACATCAAAAATATGGGTAAACAATCCCCAATCGGTGCTCTTAAAAGTGCTTTCAGTTAATTTATGAAATACGCAGTACTTGTTGCAGGTGGAACTGGCGGTCATATTAATGCAGCTCTAGCGATTGGAGAGGCACTTAAAGATCAGGGTTTTGAAATACTCTATTTAACTGGCAAACGACCGCTGGATTTTAAATTATTCAAAGGAGAAGATGTCCGCTTTCTGGACTCAAAACCCTTAAGAACTAACAACCCACTAACGCTCGTAAAAAACATACTACTAAATTTCTACAGTTTTCTTAGCATCTTTATCCTCTACCTCAGAAAGCGCCCAAAGTTTATTGTTGGGGCCGGCGGTTACGTTTGTGGTCCGAGTTTGCTCGCGGGATTTCTTCAGGGAATTCCGGTTTTTATTATTGAACAAAATGCCGTGATGGGATTAACCAATCGAATTCTAGGTTGGATCTCTAGTCGCATTTTTGTACACTTCACAAAAACAAAGGGCTTATCAAACAGCTTAGTAAAAAAAGTCCGGGTGGTGGGAAACCCTACGCGCAAATCCATTCAGCCGGTCAATTCAAAAGTCTTTGATGGTCATTTAAAAGTTCTCGTTTTTGGGGGAAGTCTTGGCGCCACCCAGATTAATAAAGTAATTTTTGATCTTTTAAAAAATCCTCCGATTCAAAAGCTTGAGATTCACCATCAAGTCGGGAGTAATCAAAAAATCCCAGAAATCACTTCCACTGTTCAGTACAAACCGATGGAATATATCGACAATATTCAGCAAGAGTACCAGTGGTGTGATGTGATTATTGCCCGCGCCGGCGCCAGTACTGTATCTGAATTGGCGATCATTAAAAAACCGGTGCTCATTTTTCCTTATCCTGCAGCTACGGATAATCATCAATTCTATAATGCTCAAATATTTAAAGAAGAAGCTGATTTTACAGTAGAAATATTAGACCCTAAATTGGCCCATGCTGAGTGTGTGAAGCGGGCCCAAGATTTTCTAGTCAAGGCTTCAAGGGAAGAGCTAAAGTACTCTCAGACCCCTCATTCAGGTAATCAAACCTGCATTGAGATTTTAAAAGAGATACAATCGCATGTTGGGATGGCTTAAAACAACAAGACTTCATTTTATTGGTATTGGCGGCATTGGCATGAGCGGAATAGCTGAGGTCTTATTAGACCTTGGGTATATTGTTTCAGGCTCAGATCTTAATGCCAGTTCGGTCACCGAAAATCTTAAAAAGAAAGGTGCTTCAGTTTTTGTTGGCCATGCAGCTGCTAACGTTGAAGGCGCCACGATCATTGTTTATAGCTCAGCTATTGATCCCAAAAATCCCGAATTCGCGCGTGCCCAAGAATTAAAAATCCCCATGATCAGACGAGCTGAAATGCTCGCCGAATTGATGCGGTTAAAATTTGGTATAGCAGTTGCTGGCTCACATGGGAAAACTACCACCACTAGTTTAATCGCAACCATCTTTCAGGAAGCGAATCTCGATGCAACCCATATTATTGGGGGCATTGTAAGTAACCTAGGTGGTAATGCTAAAAAAGGTGATGGAGAATTTCTCATTGCTGAAGCCGATGAATCCGACGGGTCGTTTTTACTTCTGAACCCAATAATGGCTGCCATAACAAATATTGATGATGATCACCTAGATTTTTATGGAACCAAAGAAAAAGTGGTTGAAGCTTTTGTAGAATTTGTGAATAAGCTTCCTTTTTACGGAAGAATTGCACTCAATGCGAACGATAAATCCAGCCTTGCCATAAAAAGTCAGGTTAAAAGACCCATGGTTTGGTACGGGATTGAAACTTCCTTAGAGGATGTGGCTTATTTGGCGAAAAACATTCAGCTCTCGGCACATGGAACATCTTTTGAGCTTCATTATAAAGATGAAAAAGCCCTTCTGATTAAAACTCATTTATTAGGTTTGCATAACGTCTCTAATACGCTGGCTGCCATTGCGATTTCTCATGAGGCCGGGCTTGAATGGGATGCTATTCAAAATGGCCTCTTAAAATTTCTGGGAGTCGGGAGACGGCTTGAAAAACTATTTGATAAAAATGATTTCTTAGTTATTGATGATTATGGTCATCATCCGACTGAGGTGAAAGCTACCATCACGGCACTGAAAAATGTTGATAAAAGACCTCTATGTGTAGTCTTTGAACCTCACCGCTATAGTCGTACTCAAAACTTCTGGAAGGAATTTCAGGCATGTTTTGAAGGCAGTGATGAATTATTCATTCTTCCTATCTATGCTGCGAGTGAAAAACCAATCCCTGGCATTACCAGCGAAGCCTTAGTCTTAGAAATGAAAAAAATGGGCAAACAAGTTGAGTTTTTGCCTTTACTTGGCGACATGAATTCCGTTCTAAAAAAACACCAAAAACCTGGAACCATTTTTCTCACTTTGGGGGCTGGATCAATTTCAAAAACTATCCGTGAGATGGTTAAAGAATTATGAATTTAAAAGAGAAGCTAAACTCTTTGACCGATGTGGAATTCTTAGAAAATGAAAACCTTACGAGTTACACTACTTTCAAATTAAATGCCCATGGGGATCTGTTAAAAGTGAAGAGTGTTGAAGCGCTTAAATTAGTTCTTCCTCTTCTCAAAAACGCAAATCGCTCCTATCTCGTGGTAGGCTGGGGCGCCAATCAAATCCTTCCTAGTCAATGTTCCGAAATGATTATTCACCTTGAGTTTCCAGTTGATTTGAATCAACTTGAAACACAAAAAGACGAATATGTTCTGCCGGCTTCAATTGGACTCAATCATTTAACCGCACATGCGGTGAAATTTGGTCTTAAGGGGTGGGAGGTCTTTACGGGAATTCCTGCTTCTTTAGGTGGCGCCATTTACATGAATGCGGGAACGAATCTGGGCGAAATTGGAAAGCTGGTTCAAAAAGTGCAAATCATGACCCCTGAAGGAGACGTGAGAGAAGAAATCATTCATGAGAAAAGTTTTTCATACCGGAAAAATCATTTTGTAAAACCTGGTGAAATTATCATCGGTGCTGTGCTTAATCACTTGGGAGTGGATGAAACAATTCCTAAAAAGATTCGGGACTATCTCGAGTACCGAAAAACCTCTCAGCCCCTAACAACCAAAAATTGTGGCTGTGTCTTTAAAAATCCACTTAAAGAATTACCCGCTGGAAAACTGATAGATTTACTCCAGCTTAAAGGTGTCGGCATAGGAGATCTCAGGATCAGTACTAAGCATGGAAATTTCATGGAGAACTCGGGCAAGGCCACTTGGGAGCAATTCCAAAGCTTGGTTGGGCTGATAAATTTCGAAATGGATCACTTCTATGGAATAGAGTTTGAATTGGAAGTAAAAATCCCCTATCATTAATTCATGTGGTCACTTATTTTAGTATCATTTTTGGGCCTTACCACCCTTTCTGCGTTTGCAGGAGTCCCTGAGTCGTTCACTCAAAAGAATATTAATTACCGGACTTACATTGGGGAATGCCCTTCTAAATCGGCCAATAGTTTTGCCATGATCGTGATGAAAGAGTTTGAGAAAAAAAACTCGCTGAAAGACGTAAAAGAAAAAATCCTTCATGAGAAATTAGATGAGAAGCATTTTTTGTCTGATTACCGAATCAATTACAACCCTGTTATTAAAACACTTCGAATTAATCTAGAATGTCCCGAGCCATTGGCAAAAGTTCAGGTTTATAAAAGTAACGGCGAAGAACATTATTCAGCGATCTTAGGCGATAACGCTAAAATGTATGAGCCTGGTTATGAAAACCTGATGAAGCTCGAAAAAAAGATTACTGGCAACCTTCCTCTTTTGGCCATTTCTATGCAGCAGTTAGAAGGGGATGCCCCTACAGAATTAGCGCATTTTATTAAGCTCATGGGCAAAGATTTAAGACAGCAGATATCAGAAATAATAATAAGTAAAAATAATGACTTAACGATTGTTTTTGCCCTCGGTGGAAAGGCCACAAGTGTGTTCATGGGGGCAGATTTGTGGGATGAGAAACTCATCCGACTTTCAAAAATTGTGGGCTATGTACAAAAAAATAAGCGTTATCCGGGCAGTATCAACCTGGTAAATTCTAAAAAGGTTGTTGTCAAGTTTTCCGACAGTCTTTAGAATTTATAAGAGGCATGAAGCCTCAATATCGAGAAGGGAATCTCATGAGTACCAAAAGTGTAATTGTCGCTTTGGATATCGGGACTACAAAAGTTTGTACTCTGATTGCCCAAAAAACTTCAAAAAATATAGAAATTCTCGGTGTGGGATCTCACCCGAGTAACGGCCTTAAAAAAGGCTCGGTGGTAAACATTGAAAAAACTGTTGAATCAATACGCAACTCAATCGAAGAAGCTAAGCTCATGGCTGGAATCGAAGAACTTGAATCCGCGACTGTTGGCATTGCTGGTAATCATATCTACTGTTTTAATTCTTCTGGTGTTGTTCCTGTTAAAAACAAAGAAATCACCCAAGCTGACGTAGATCGAGTTATTGAGGCAGCCAAGGCTGTTCTCATTCCTTCAGACAGAGAAATCCTTCACGTTATTCCGCAAGAATTTAAAGTCGACAGCACTGTAGGAATAAAAAATCCGGTCGGAATGTGTGGCTCACGTTTAGAAGTGAACGTTCACATTGTCACAGGTAAAACTCCGCTTATTCAAAATCTTATTAAGTGTGTTGAGCAAGCTGGATTGAGTGCGAACTCAATTGTTCTTCAACCTATTGCTTCTTCTCGTTCGGTACTTTCGCTCGAGGAAAAAGAATTAGGCGTCGTTTTGATTGATATCGGCGGCGGCACAACCGACATAGCTGTATGGAAAGACGGAAGTCTGATCCACTCTGAAATTATTCCTTTAGGTGGAAATCATTTCACTAATGATCTCGCTGTTGCTTTAAAAATTCCTCATAACGAAGCTGAAAGAATCAAATTGGCCTACGGAACGGTCCTAAATCAGGTCCAGTTAAATGAAACTTATCTAACTGTTCAGGGCCTTTCTGGCACTAGAGCAAGAGAAGTCTCAATGAGCTATCTAGCTGAAGTTTTAGGCGCTAGAGCTGAAGAATTGTTCAATGTGATCAAAGAAATGATCTTGGAAAAGAATTTGCAAGGAGAGATCACGGGAGGCTTCGTGCTTACCGGTGGAGGATCTCTTATGCGTAACCTTCCAGAGATGGCAGAATATCTTTTAGAAAAACCAGTCAAGGTGGGTTATCCACAAGCTTTTGGAGGCATGACTTCGGCCATGCAACACCCAAAGTTTTCTACGGTGCTTGGACTTCTTCAGGAGTCAAACAAGTTCTCAGAAGCCATGACTCGTGATGAGAAAAAAGAAGACGAATCAGATATGTTTGATAAACTAGGTAAATCACTAAAAAACGTCTTTAAAGAGATTTTTTAATTTCGGAGGCCTGTATGTTCGATATCGCCGACAACGCAAACTCATCAACTGGTGCCCGGATTAAGGTCATTGGTGTGGGTGGAGGCGGATGTAACGCTGTTAACACGATGATTCGCTCAGGATTAACTGGCGTAGAATACATTGTCGCTAATACTGATACTCAGGCCCTTAATGCCAACATGGCATCAACAAAAATACATTTGGGCGCTAACGTGACTAAAGGCTTAGGCGCAGGCGCTAATCCTGAAGTTGGTCGTAAAGCTGCTATCGAAGATTATGAAAGATTGTCTGAAGCCCTTCAAGGTGCAGATATGGTTTTTATCACCGCTGGAATGGGTGGAGGAACTGGAACAGGTGCCGCGCCAGTTATTGCAAAACTTGCTCGTGAAATGGGTGCACTTACTGTTGGTGTCGTGACTAAGCCTTTCATGTTTGAAGGAAAAAAACGTTCTCGCCAAGCTGAAGAAGGAATTGCTTCACTTGAAGAGTCTGTCGATTCTTTGATTTGTATTCCTAACCAGCGCTTGCTTCAGTTAGCTGGCGAAAATTTATCTTTAGTTGATACATTTAAAGCAGCTGATGAAGTTCTCTTGAATGCTGTTCAAGGTATTTCTGATTTGATTAATAATACAGGTCTCATAAATGCTGACTTTGCCGATGTTTCAACTGTTATGACTAATAAGGGTCTAGCTCTTATGGGGACAGGAACAGCGGCAGGTGCGGATCGTGCTCTCAAAGCGGCTAAGCAGGCGATCAGTTCTCCACTTCTTGAGGACGTCTCAATTGATGGAGCGACTGGAATTATCATTAATATTACTGGTAGCTCTACCCTTACAACTTTTGAAACAAATCTTGCTGTTACACTTATTATGGAAGCAGCTGATGAAGATGCTGAAATTATTTTTGGTACAGTTATTGATGATTCAATGGGTGAAAACATTAAAGTCACAGTTATTGCAACTGGACTACGTGTTGCTCGTAAAGAATCTAACCACTTTGTAAATCGTCCTGCTCAAGTTGTTTCTGCTCCGGTTTATGAGCCGGCCCATGTACAAGCGGCTCCAGTAAATTCAAATCCACCAAGAATGGAAGCTCAATACGAAGCTCCTGTGAATAAAAATACGGATTACGCAGTAAAATCGGAAATCACATTTGATTTTGAAGAAACAAAAGTTCCTTCCTCTGAGAATAAACCGAAAATTAACTGGGCAGAAAAACTTCAAAACGCAGCTTCAAAATATGAATCTCAAAAGAATTTTGAAGCTCCAGTAACTCGCTCTAATCCTCCTGCGGCTCCGGTATTAGAGACTCGTAGTGACTATTCTCATTTTGATAACTCAGCTCCGGTTGAAGCTTCTAAAAATGAAAATTCAACTCACGCCTCTCAAAATCGCGAAAGCAGAATTAAGTCTATTGCTGAAAAACTTGGGTTCTTTAACTTTGATGAAGATGAGTTTGATACACCATCATTCATGAAGAAAAATGAGCGCAACCACGACTCACAAATCTAAAAAAAAAGCCCTCTTACGAGGGCTTTTTTTTTATACTTTATCTTTAATTTTTTCTCTCACTCGCTCGATTAGTTCTAATTGAGCAAATAAGACTAAGTAAGTCTCAATATAGTCTTGATCGACATTTATTTTATAGTGAGTTTCAACGTAAGTCGGTATGTCGTCTTCTTCAAAAATTTCTTTTTTCACATCATACAGCCGAACCCCTTGCTCAGGGTCATGGGTCGAAGTTTTAATCGTAACCACTTCGTCCCAATCATATCTCATGATTAACGGTAGGTGCTCTTTACATAAATGGAGACTTTTAAAAGGTTTGATACAGGCCTTGCAGAAAATCTTGTCACAAATAGCACACATCGTTTCGCCCGGCTCTTCCGAGTGATTGGGACAAAAAAGTTCCGCACGCTTAGGTTTAACTTTTTCTAGCCCCTTGAGGCGCTCAATAATGGCGGGATGAAATTCTGACTTAGAAATATCGGGATGGGGAGTTTCAATACTTGCTGCTGTAGGTGAAGACCCATTTGATTTCGTCTCACGAAACATTTTATAAATTAAAATCGTAAGAAATCCCACAATGATCACGAGAAGAAAAAGAGTCAAAATGATTAAAATAAGCGCGGTCTGTTCCATTGAGTCTATTGTAGATCATCAGGCTAAAACTTCAAGGCTGTGTCGAATAGACCACTAAAATGGCTTTGAATTGATACTAATACAGATGAACTTCTGTGACGGGCTTATAACCCAGAAGATGGTTATAGAATTGGCGGGCTGAGATCTTTAACTGATCTTTAAAATAGGTCTCTTCACGTGTAGCAAGATCTGACTGGATCTGTTTAAGCAGACGCTTTTTGAGAAGCTCCATGTGCTCTTGGGCCATTAAAGGCAATCCGGCAGTGGTGACTTCCATAAGCCCCATGCTTCTGTGATAACTGATAAAGACAGCACCTTGAGTCGCCATTTTTCTTCGTTGAGAGATTTGAGTCTTTTCAATTTCAAGACTTTTTCCATGAATAAGTCGTGGCTCTTTAACGTCATGATCTTCAATTTTAATGGTGCCTTCACCCAGAATTACCTCTTGGTAATTATGAATGGTATGGACTGAAATTTGCGGATAATCTTTTTTGATAAATTCAGCATGCTTTTTAAGCATGTAGCTCTCCCCGTGAATAGGAAAGTAGAAATTCGGCGCAAAATTATTTAAAAGAATTTTTAAGTCTTCTTTTCCCGGATGACCAGAGGCATGGATCAGATGATCATAAGCTGTTACAATTTCAGCACCAAATTGAGTTAATTTGTTATAGATGCGAAAGATTTTCTTTTCATTGCCTGGAATGACTTTGGAACTAAAGATCACGACATCACCTGGTCTTGGTTTGAAATTTCCATCTTCTCCAAAACTAAATCGGCGAAGAGCACTTAAGAAATCTCCCTGACAACCAGAGAGGAAAATAAGCATTTTTCCCGACTGACCTTTGACCTGGTCCGGTAAAAATAAATCATCAGCAGTAATTTCTGTATGGCCTGATTCGCGTGCGGCTTCCATGTAAGTCCAAAGCGATCGCCCCATGACGACGATCTTTCGGCCTGAAGCTTTAGCCATTTTAGCGATGGCATTCATACGGTGAACGTTTGAGGCAAATAAAGTGATAAATAATCGATCTTCCGGTCGATTAATCAGAAATTCTAAATCCGCATGGAGTTCATTTTCTGACGTAGTTTTACCGTCATAAATGACGTTCGTACTATCAATGAAGTAAGCCGTTTGAACACATTCAGAGAGTTTCTGGCTTATGGTTTTAAAATCAATGGGAAGTTCGTGTTTAGAGCCCAGATCGACTTTAAAATCCGAGATATAAAGTGCACCCCATTTACGGTCTTTAGACCTGACGATAAGCCCACTCGTTTCAGGGATAGAGTGATTTACATGAACCGGAGTAATATCCACATTTTTAAAAGATAATTCCTGGCCAGGAGTATATATCTGATAATTCATGCTGATTTTATGCTCTTCCAGTTTTCTCTGAATCAAATGGAGCGTAAAAGGTGTGACCCAAACGGTGAGATCTG